>SBHH01000259.1 GCA_006226265.1 Alphaproteobacteria bacterium
AAGGGCATGCTGGCAATGTCGGCAACGAAAAAGCCGACAGTCTTGCGAATGTCGGCATGGCGAAATTTAAAAAATAATCGCGCAAACAGCGGGGAGATTTCCCTCCCCGCCTCGCATCATATATCAGAGCTGGCCGAGCAGCGTATCCGCATCGGACACCTCGAACCCGCCGGTTTCTTCAAGATTCAGGCTTTTCACAACACCATCCTCGACCACCATGGAATAGCGGCGGGAACGCACGCCAAGCCCGGCACCGGAAGCATCGAACTCAACGCCGAGCGCCTTGGTAAAGGCCGCATCCGGATCGGCAACCATCTTGATGCCTCCTGAATTATGATCCTTGCCCCAGGCCGCCATGACGAAGGGATCGTTCACGGACAGGCAGACAATCTCATCCACGCCCTTGGCAGCCAGCTTGTCGCTGTTATCGACGAAGCCCGGCAAATGCTTGGCGGAACATGTCGGTGTATATGCACCCGGCACCGCAAACAGTGCGACCTTCTTGCCGCCGAAGAGGTCGCTTACAGCTACCTTCGCCGGGCCCTTTTCACCCATCATCATCAAGTCGACATTCGGAAGGGAGTCACCAACTTTTATCGTCATCTTATTTTCCTATGTAATTTTTAGAGGAACGCATCGGATACAGCTAACATAATAATGCGGACGGTAATAGAAAAGCCCCCTGATCCGGTTGCGGGTTACTTTTGTTATTCAATAGCGATTCGTTTTTCCGCGGACAGATCCTTGTCAAGCAGGGTAACGGTCACCTTTTGCCCTTTCAGAGACATGGCAGGGTCTGGCAATTCCGCCGTGACGTCAAAAACCGCCTTTTTCCCGTTTTTCGACAAGTTCGCCTTTCCGACGGAGAAATAAACCCCCGGCTCCCCTTCCACAATAAGGCCGGGGTGCGCAAAAGCAACATCCGACTTTGCATAAACATAAAATCGGCTTTTATCTTCTAACTTCGCCTGCACCGATTTTACGCGGGATGCCTCGCTGCCGACCACTGTTGGAACCTCCTGCCGGTATTTCCGGATAAGCGCCGCATCGTCGGTAGGTTTCCCCGTTCCGGCTCCAAGGTCGAGAGTCAGGTTCTTCTCATAAGGAATACAGACTTTTTCGCAAATCCCGTAGAAAAGATGCAAATTCAGATGTAGCGGCACATCCGGCTTTTCAAGTGTAACTTCGATTGGATAGACAACCTCATCGTGATATCCCCAACTGGTATAACCGAAGCTTTCAAAGGCCTGTGGCCGGGGCCAAAAAATCCGCACCGACTTGACATTTTCTGACCCAGCCCAGTCGAACTGCGGCGGAATGCCCGCATCACCCGGATTCCGCCAGTAAATCTTCCAGCCGGGCTTCAACCTAACCTGAAGGCCGATCTCAGCATGCATCAAATCCTTCACGCCATCCGTCGCCGAAATGAGGCGGAGACTTGCCTGATCCGTCACGATCCAGTCCGCACGCGCGGCCCTGGCAAACGGCGCCATAAACAGCCCCCCTAAGCACAATGCAAAAACAGCAACCGTTAAGCGCCCGCTTTTCATCACATTTTCCCCAAATCTCTTACAAACAGATTTTCAACTCTTATATAAAACATTATGAAAGGTTTTCCTGTCACAATTCCGTCACTAGGCTGTAATCGCTGACAGACAATATTAAAGGTAAGCACTCGATGACCGCTGGAAGAATTGATAGCGGATATTTTGATGGCAAATTACTGGTCGCCATGCCGGGCATGGGTGATCCCCGTTTTGAAAAGGCCGTCATTCTTCTATGCGCCCATTCCGATGCAGGGGCCATGGGGATTCTTCTTAACAAAACCCTCGATGCCCTGAGTTTCGATGATCTGCTGGATCAACTCGATATTCCGAAAGCTGTCGGCTCCGTTCCCATCCAGATCCATTTTGGCGGCCCCGTCGATACCGAACGCGGTTTCGTCGTGCACTCAGCCGATCTTCTGCACGAAACGACCCTTGTGATTGGCGATGATATGGCGCTGACGGCAACCATCGACATGCTGAAAACAATCGCAGGCGGGGACGGACCGCATAGCAGTTTTCTCGCGCTCGGCTATTCCGGCTGGGGACCAGGCCAGTTGGAGCAGGAAATCCAGGACAACGGCTGGCTAGTGGTCGACCCCGATACGGATATCGTTTTTGGTCCGGAACTCGACAACAAGTGGCAAGTCGCCATCAACAAACTCGGCGTCGATCCGAGTCTGCTATCGAGTGAAGCCGGTCACGCCTGAGCGATCGAGTCCTTATCTCGGGCGGAGCGGATCACTCTTCAAAATCGCATAAAGCGAATGATCATGCCAGACGCCATTGATGCAGAGATATTCGCGCGCCAGCCCCTCTTTCGTGAACCCGACTTTCTCAAGCAGTTTCGAGCTTGGAATATTTTCCGGAAGGCAGGCCGCCTCCACCCGGCGAAGGCCGAAGGCACTGAAAAGTACCGGCAACAGGCCAGACAAAGCCTCGAACATATAGCCATTTCGTGCATAACGTTCCCCGACCCAGTAGCCGAGCGTACCGGTCTGCGCGACCCCACGGCGGATATTACTTAAGGTGATCCCACCGATCAGGGCGTCCGTTTCGCGATCGAACAGGAAGAAGGCCTGTCCCATATCCTCCTTCACATCCCGGGAATAACGGCGGAGGCGCATCTTGAAGGCATTTCGTGAAAGCGAATCCCGTGCCCAGACCGGCTCCCATGGCACGAGAAAACGGCGGCTATCGGAGCGAAGCCCTGCCCATTGTTCCCAGTCGGCCAGCTTCGGTGCCCTTAAATACAGGCGTGCCGTCTCAATGCGCGGGCCGGACCCCAGTATCGAAAGCCGTTCTAGCAAGTGCATCTCTCCCAGACGGATCTGGCAGAACGCCGGAACCGTCTAGGTAAATCTTGCCGCAATATGATCGAAAGGATCAAGATTTTTAATTGGGCCAATTGCTGCAATGGTTGGTGTCACGCCTTGAAAGAGCTGTTTCGCGAAAGCTTTTGCATCTGCGACGGTAACAGCATCAATTTTCTCGACGATTTCCGTGCTATCCAAAATTCGCCCGTAAATCAGCATCTGCCGCGCATGCACCTCGGATCGTGAGGCCGGACTTTCAAGCCCCATCAGGAGGGCCGCCTTATGCTGCGCCTTGGCCCGCGCCACCTCGATCTCGGTGATATCCTCCATCGAACGGAGCAGTTCATCGCTCAAAACGTCGCTAAGCTCGCCGATCTGATCCCCACCCGTTCCGGCATAGACGGTGAAAAGCCCCGTATCCGAGAAGGAGGAGGCGAAACTGAAAACCGAATAGCAAAGCCCACGTTTCTCGCGCAACTCCTGAAAGAGGCGCGACGACATGCCGCCGCCGAGCAACCCCGACAGGATCTGCGAGACGTAGAATTTCTCATCCGTATAGGAGATGCCAGGCACGGAAAGCGCATAATGCACCTGCTCCAGATCCCGGGCCTCGCGATAGTCACCGCCTTTATATTCGGCGGCCGCCATATCGCTTTTCCCATCAGTTGCAAGATCACCGAAAGCCTTTGCGGCAAGCTCGACCAGCGCGTCATGATCGACGGCGCCCGATGCGCTCAACACCATGCCGGGGGCGAGATAATGTTGCTTCATATAGCCCGCGACCGTCTCCCGCGCAAACCCCCGCACACCAGTTGATGTGCCGAGAATAGAGCGCCCGATCGGCTGATCCGGGAAGGAGGTTTCCTGCAAATGATCGAAGATAATATCGTCCGGCGTATCATTCGTCTGGCCGATTTCCTGAACGATCACTTCCTTTTCCCGCATCAGTTCTGTCTCATCAAAACTGGAATGCTGCAGGATGTCCCCTAAAATATCGACGGCGAGCGACACATCATCTTTCAGGATACGCGCGAAATACGCGGTCTGATCGCGGCTCGTATAGGCGTTGAGATGCCCGCCCACGGCCTCGATCGCTTCGGCGATATCAAGGGCCGACCGGGTCGACGTTCCCTTGAAGGCCATATGCTCCAGCACATGGGAGATACCGTTTTCCGGCTCCGTCTCATGGCGCGCGCCTGTATCGACCCAGACACCAACGGCGGCAGTCTCCAAGCTTGGCATCGGATCGGAAATGACCCGGAGCCCGTTATCAAGAGTTGTGACTTTTACGTCCATCAATGCACCTTCAGGCTTCTGTCCCGACTATACGGGCATGAGCTTTAATAAAGGATTTCACGACTTCAAGGTCGTTGGGAAGGCAGGTAAGCCGCTCCTCCCGCTCGAACAGACCGGCCATATGCGGCGGCAGGCCGGGGCGCGTGCCTGTTGCCTTCTCCACCGCATCCGGGAATTTCGCGGGATGCGCGGTCGAAAGCGTGACCATGGGAACGCTGTTCCCCTGCCGCTTTACCGCCGCGACTTTAAGGCCGACGGCAGTATGCGGATCGACAAGCTTCGCGCTTTCATGAAGCGTCTTCCGGATGGTCGCCAGCGTCTCTTCTTCGTCCGAGCGGCCGGCGGAGAAGATGCCTTCGTTCAGAAGCGACATATTGACCGAAAAGCCACCTTCGCGATCAAGCGCGGCCATCAGCTCGCTCACTTTCGCGCCATCCCGGCCATGCAGATCGAACAGGAAGCGTTCAAAATTGCTGGACACCTGAATATCCATGCTGGGGCTGATCGTCGGATCAACACCGGTCTTGCGATATTCCCCGCCATTGAAGAAGCGGGAAAGAATGTCATTCCGGTTTGTCGCCACGATCAGTTGCTCGACAGGAAGGCCCATCCTGCTAGCCGCATAACCCGCATAGATATCGCCGAAATTCCCGCTCGGCACCGTGAAGGAAACGGGACGGTCCGGGCTTCCAAGACTGACACCCACCGTGAAGTAATAAACGATCTGCGCCATCACCCGCGCCCAGTTGATGGAATTGACCGCCGAGACGGCCAGTTCATCTCGGAAGGCATGGTCATTGAACATGGCCTTCACCATGGCCTGACAATCATCGAAATCGCCCTCAACGGCGATATTATGCACATTGTCATCCAGCACCGTCGTCATCTGGCGACGCTGCACCTCCGATACCCGGCCCGCCGGATGCAGGATGAAGATATCGACGCTGTCCCGGCCCCGGCAGGCCTCAATCGCGGCGGACCCGGTATCCCCGGATGTCGCGCCGATAATCGTCACGCGCCGCTTCTGCCTTCCCAGAAGGTGGTCATAGAGAAGCCCGAGAAGCTGCAGCGCCACATCCTTGAAGGCGAGCGTGGGGCCGTGATAAAGCTCCATCAGGAAGTCATTGGCGTCAAGCTGGCTGACCGGCACCACGGCCTTGTGCAAGAAGCTGGCATAGGCCTTTTCCGTCATGGCGCGGAAATCCGCCTCACTCACGCTATCGCCAAGGAAAGGCTGCAGCAGACGCGCGGCCGCTTCGGCATAGGAAAGACCGGCAAGGGCGCGAATCTCATCCGCCGAGACCTGCGGCCAGGTTTCCGGCACATAGAGCCCGCCGTCGCGCGCGAGGCCCGTCAGGACCACTTCCTCAAAATTCAAAACCGGCGCTTTGCCGCGTGTGCTGATATAGCGCACCGTCATTCTCCATGAAGGATTAAAGGCGGGTGAGAGTAACCATTCTGGCCCCTGTTGCGCAAGTGCGGACTTGCCTCAATTCCCGCTGAATTCAACCGCTTCCGCCCTATTTAACGCAAAAGTCATGTTATGAAAGGTAGCGCGCCTTCAAATGCCGCTTAAAGGCGTCCGTTCCAAGGGGCGATCCCGTCGCCTGGGTCAGGATTTCCGCCGTGGATTTCGAACTGCCGAGACTATGGACATTCGCCCGCAGCCAATCCATCATGGCGGTAAAATCACCGGCGCGAACTTGCGTCGATAGATCGGGAAGCGCCTCTGACATACTCGCAAATATCTGCGCCGCGCTTAACGCGCCGAGCGTATAAGTCGGGAAATAGCCGATCGCCCCGCCCGGCCAGTGGATATCCTGAAGACAGCCGAACCGGTCATTGGGCGGCGTAAGGCCAAGAAGCGTTTTCATCCCCTCGTTCCAGGCGCCTGGCAAATCCGGGACCTGCAAGTCGCCGGAGAGAAGCGCCTTCTCCAGCCGGTAGCGGAGAATGACATGAAGCGGATAGGTCACTTCATCCGCATCGACCCGGATGAAGCCAGGCTCAACCTTCAAATAAAGCCGGAGGAGGTTTTCCTGATCCCACGCGGGGCCCGTGCCGCCAAAGGCTTTCCGGATTTTTGGAAGCGCGAAGGAGAGAAACTCGGGACCGCGGGAGAGCTGCATCTCGATCAGGAGGGACTGACTTTCATGCAGCGCCATACCACGCGCAAGACCAACGGGCTGGGAGCGCCATTCTTTCGGCAATCCCTGTTCATACAACGCATGACCGGTTTCATGAAGGATGCCCATCAGGCTTTCGGTGAAGTCATCCTGCCTGTATCTAGTGGTGAGCCGCACATCGTCTGGAATGCCGCCGGTGAAGGGATGATGGCTCACGTCGAGGCGACCGTGATTAAAATCAAAGCCGAGCGCCGTCATCAAGTCGAGGCCAAGCTCCTTCTGGATGGCGGGATCGAACGGCCCTTCTGGCGTGATGATTTGGGGGGCTGCCGCCTGCCGCTCCCTCACCTCCGCGAGGAAATCAGGGAGGAAAGCTTCAAGGTCGGCAAAGAGGGGATCGATATCCGCCCGGCTGCAGCCCGGCTCATACTCGCTTAAAAGCGCATCATAGGGCGAGAGATCAAAGGCCGCCGATTTTGCGGCGGCGATTTCCTGCGTCAGCCGGACAACCTCGGTAAGCGATGGGGAAAGGCTTGCAAAGTCATCCTCTTCCCGCGCCTTCCGCCAGGTCATTTCACAACGGGATGTGGCGCGCGAATGTGCCTCGACCAGATCGGCGGGAACGGCGGTGGCATGACGCCAGCGAAGCCGCATTTCCTGCAAATTCGCCCGCTGCCAATCATTAAGGGAAGCAGCGTCCGCCTCCGCTTTATCAAGAAGATCACCAACAGCCGCGTCCGTCAGCAATTCGTGAGAGATCAAGCCCAGCGCGGCCATCTGCTCGGCCCGTGCCTCACTCCCGCCTTCCGGCATGATGGCGGCGCTGTCCCATTGCAGGATGGCGGAGGCCCCGCCGATTGCCGAGAGCCGCGCGAAACGTTTTTCAAGCGTCGCGTATGCCGAGCCCACCCCTGTCATTCCGGCGCGTCCTCATCCCCCTTGCCGCGCTTCAGGCCATAAATCACGAAGATAATTGCCATGGTGATGGCAAGGCCGAGCCAGGTAAAGGCATATTGGATATGGTTGTTGGGAAGCGTGATCCGCGTCTGTCCGCCGATTGGCAATCCACCCGGGACATCATTTGCATCCAGCTCGACAAAGACGGGCGCCACCTTCATCTTGAGATAATCGGCCATCTTCGACAGTTGTCCGTAAAGCCAGACATTGTCCGTCGCGCTGCTCTCCGGCATGAAGGAATAGGCCTTGCCCCAGGGCTTGCGGATAACGCCCGTGATGGTTACGTCACCCCGCACCTGTCCTGCTGGACGAGTTTCAGGATTGACCTTGTTCTTTGGGACCCAACCGCGATTGACCAGCACAACCTCTCCGTTACCAGATCGAACGAACGGGGTGATGATCTGGAAGCCTTCGCGGCCGGGATCGGCATGAGCAAAGAGATGCAGCTCCTTGTCATGCTCGTAATGGCCGGTCAGCTTCACGCGGCGGTACTGCCATTTTTCAGGATCAAGATCACCTGTCGGCATCTCAACGGCCGGAGCGGCAAGCTGGCTGTTGATCGTGTCAATCAGATTGATTTTCCAGCTGTAGCGGTTGACCTGCCAGACGCAGAGAGCAAGCAGAATGATCACCACCGGCACCGTTACAAGCGTCGGCAGAATTCCCGGAGAAAATTTCTTCATATCAGTAACGCTTTATTTCGGAGCTGGCCTTATGCTTGAACTGCAGCGCGATCAGATAGGCCTTGAAGGGCCGAAGCAAGCCAATGCTCAAGATCAAAATAGTTGGAAGCCAGATAGTCAGTTGCAGCCAATAGGGTGGGCTGAACGCCAGCTCCATCCAGACGGCAAGTCCACCAACGATACATCCAACGATTAAAATGATAAAAACAGCGGGTCCGTCCCCGCTGTTAATCTCGGAAAAATCCTGCCCGCAAGCCGGACAAGCTTCCTGTATGTCCAGAAATCCCCTGAAAAGCTTTCCCCGTCCGCAAGTCGGGCATTTGCAGGTAAGCCCGGCCCGCAACGGGGAAACGGAATTTCCATATCCAGTAGCCATATCGGCTCAGGTCAACTCCACTCGGGTCCGGCACCCCACCAGTAGATGGAGAAGAACAGGAACAGCCAGACGACGTCAACAAAATGCCAGTACCAGGCAGCCGCTTCCAGACCGAAATGATGGGTCGGCGTGAAATGCCCCTTGGTTGCCCGGATCAGGCAGACCAGCAGGAAGATTGTCCCGATGATCACATGGGCTCCGTGGAAACCGGTTGCCATGAAGAAGGTCGAGGGATAGATGCCGTCCTTGAAGCCGAACTCGGCATGGTGATATTCAAAGCCCTGTACGCAGGTGAAGCAGGCACCGAGAATGACCGTCAAGGTCAGGCCCTGGATCAAGCCCTTGCGGTCGCCATGCTGAAGCGCATGATGCGCCCAGGTCACCGTCGTGCCGGACAAAAGCAGGATCACCGTATTGGTGAGCGGCAGGTGCCAGGGGTTGAAGGTCAGGATGCCTTCCGGCGGCCAAACGCCACCGGTTGCCGATTTCGGGAACAGGCTGGCATCGAAATAGGCCCAAAACCAGGCGACGAAGAACATCACCTCGGAGGCAATGAACATGATCATACCATAGCGCAGGCCAAGCTGAACGACAGGGGTATGGTGGCCTTCATGCTCGCCTTCCTTGACGACATCGCGCCACCAGGCAAAGGCGGTATAGAGAAGAACAACGAAGCCGACCACGAAAACGGCATAACCGCTGTCGTGCATCCACATGATCGCACCGATCGCCGTTACGAAGGCAGAGATCGAGGCAAGCGCGGGCCAGGGGCTCGGATCCACCAGATGATAATCATGTTGTTTGGCGTGAGAATCTGCCATTCTAAACTCCTGCAATTCAGCCGGATTTAATCCGGTTCCAATAATTACCCAATTCTCCCAAAGGTCAATTTACATCAACCGATTTTTTGTCGGACTTCGCCGAAACATCCGTCGTCTTGTCGTCTTCAGCAACGAAGAAGGTGT
>SBHH01000064.1 GCA_006226265.1 Alphaproteobacteria bacterium
AAGGCGCCGGTCTTGCGGACAAGGTCGCTCAGCTTCGGAAAGCCGTAGTTTCGGGAATCGAAGTCGGAATTGAGATTCTGAAGCTGTGTGCCGACACCGCCCAAGGGGAACCAGCCATCGTCGCTTTCCAGTTCGGCAATCGCCTTCTTGATCAGCGGGACCACCTTGCTGGGCGGTTGCAACGGCTTCTTCGCACTGGCGGGTGCACTCGCACTTTCCGCCGGACCCTCCCGAAGGTTCTCCGTATAGATGAAGCGGCGGCAGGCCTGGCGGAAACTTTCCGGGGTCTTCTGCTCGCCAAAGCCATAGACGTCGATGCCCTGTTCGCGGATGCGCGCGGCGAGCGCGGTGAAATCGCTGTCGGAGGAAACGAGACAGAAACCGTCGAACCGCCCGCTGTGGAGGAGGTCCATGGCGTCAATCACAAGCGCGATGTCGGAGGCGTTCTTGCCCGTCGTATAGGCGAACTGCTGATGCGGCATGATGGCATGCTTGGAAAGGATATCCGCCCAGCTTTTGGAGCGCGCATGGGAGAAGTCGCCATAGATGCGACGGACGCTGGCCTCCCCGATCTTGGCAATTTCTTCGAACAGGCCGTCGGCGATCTTGGCCGAGGCATTATCGGCATCGATCAGGACAGCGAGGCGGGGGGAGCGGGGTTCGGACATTGTCGGGCCTTTTGCTTGCGGCGTAAGTCGTGCCCGCACAATGTCCCATGGCCGGGGTTAAAGCAACCGGTTTCGGAAAAGAAGAGGTCCGCCGGGAGGATCCGGCGAACCTTGGCAACCTTTTGTCAGGCAAAAACCACGTCGCGGGTGCGGACTGCATATTCGGCGATCCGCTCACCATAGAGGCGGGCGGTTTCGAGATCCCCTTTGCGCGGTGCTTCCTCAGGCGATGCATCGGCGGGGGAGATGGCCATGACACCTGCAAAGCCGCCGGTCCAGTTCACATGCTCGGGTCCGTGTTCCTTCTGGTTGGAGGGGAGTTGCGCCGGACCGACCCATATCTGCCCATGCTGCTGCGACAGTGTGAAGAAATAGAGAATGGTATTGAACTTGTCGCCATTCACAGTTGCGGAATTGGTGAAGCCGCCTGCGATCTTGTTCTTCCAGGCTTTGCCATACCAGGGCTTTGAGCTTTCATCGGCGAATTTCTTGAACTGCCAGGCCGGGCCGCCCATGTAGGTCGGACTGCCGAAAATGATGGCATCTGCCTCTGCGAGGGTATCCCAGGTTTTGTCCTCAATCACGCCGTCGGCCGGAATGCGAAGCGGAATAACGCTTGCACCGGCCACGCTTGCGGCCCCTTCCTCGACGGCGGCAGCCAGCTTTTCCGTATGGCCATAGCCGCTGAAATAGATAATTGCGATTTTGCTCATTTTTAACTCCTGATCACATTGGCAAGTGCGGTAAAATTGTATGATTGTCCCGACGTAAGGCCTTTACTTACCTTTTGCAAGTAGTTACCTTTAGGTAAGTAAAGGATTAATTTGGAGAAAAGTTCCATGGCGCATCAGAAAAATTCCAATCAATGCCCGATGGAGAGCATTCTGGGTCAGATCATGGGGCCCTGGACACCCTATATTCTCTGGCTTCTGGATAACGAGAAAACGCTCCGATTCGGTGAGTTGTCGGCACGCATGCCCGATATCTCGGCCAAGATGCTGACGGACCGTCTGCGCAAGCTGGAAGCCTCCGGCCTTGTCCATCGTGATTACCGGCCAACGGTGCCGCCGACGGTCAGCTATTCCCTCACCAAGCGCGGGAAAGAACTGCATGGGGTTCTGCAGGGCCTTAATGAGGTTGCGCTCCGCTGGGATGTGGAAGATAGGGCGCAGGAAGCAAACAGATCTTCCGGAAGCGGGATTGCCGCCGCTGAATAACCGTCCGGGCTCGCTTGCCGCGCCTTCTCCCGCATGCTAGCCTCGCTAACAAGCTGATGCACCGGGACGCGGACGCCCATAACAAGAGCATCGGGAGCAAACCGCCATGGCCGAGATCAAGATCCAGTTCACGTTGTTTTCCGCCTTCTATTCCCCACTCATATCCACTATGTCCGGGGGCTTTCTGGAGGCAGAGGGGCTGACCCCGGAATGGTCCGTTTCCCCGCCCGGCGTTTCGGCGATGGAGGCCTTGAAGGAGGGCAGCGCCCATGTGGTGCAGTCTGCCTTAAGCCAGGGGCTGATGGCCTTGGGTCGGGGAGAGACGCCGGAAACCACCCATTTTGCGCAAATAAACGAGATGGATGGCTTCTTTCTTTCGGGGCGGGAACCGGACACCGATTTCGACTGGAAAAAACTGGAAGGCGCGGAGGTCGTTCTGTTCGGAGGCGGGCAGCCGCTCATCATGTTCAAATATGCCTGCCACAAGGCGGGCGTGGATTTTGACAAGATCAAAACGATCAATGTCGGCGGCGCAGCGGCGATGGACAAGGCGTTCCGGGAGGGCGCGGGCCAGTATGTTCAACAGCAGGGACCTTTTCCACAGCAGCTTGAGGCGGACGGCATCGGCCATATCGTCACGCAGGTCGGACCCAAGGTTGGCTCTTGCGGCTTCTCCAGTCTGGCTGCGCGAAAGGACTGGCTCGATACCGACATGGCGGCGGCCTTCATGCGGGCCTACCGGAAGACGCGGGGTTATATGCTCGGCACCCCGGCGAAGAATATTGCGAGGGCCGAAAAATCCTATTTCCCGGATATCAGCGAGGCGGCTCTTGCCGAGACCATCGCGGCCTACCAGACCCTTGGTTGCTGGAGTCCGCATGTGGAAATCACAGAGGAAGCCTATCAGGCAACTCTCGATATCTATGAATATAATGGCCTTTTGACGGAGAGATATCCGTATGAGGCCGTCTGCAGCCTGCCGCCTGCTTGAGGGCGGGAGTTAGGACAAGACGCTGAAAGCGACCGAGATCACCAGCAGCAGCGCAAAGACGATGTTCACGATCCGGCCGATCCTGGGATCGCGCAAATAGCGGGCGAGCAGTGCGCCGAACAACAGCCAGATCGAATTCACAAGGATGATGACGAGCGTGAGCGCCGCAACCTTGGCAAGCGTGTCTTGGCCGAGGTCATGAGGATAGATCCGGTATCCCGCATAAACCGCGCCGATGGCGACATAGGCTTTCGGGTTGGCAATGGCGAGCAGGAGGCCGCTGAAAAAGGCCGGCGGACGGGCGGTGCCCTGCGGTTCCCCCAGAACTGGGGCAGTCGCAATTTTATAGGCAAGGTACAGGATATAGGCGGCGGCAAGGAGGCTGATGAGTGTGACAGCGGCAGGACTTGCGAGAATAAGACCCGTCACACCCGCCGCAATGAGGAGGAGAGCGCCAGTCGTGCCGAGGATGATTCCGGCAAGGTAGGGAAGGCCCGCGCGGGCACCAAAAGATGCCCCGATGGCGGCAAGACTTAAGGTGGCCGGGCCAGGACTTCCCATGAGGGGAAGGGCTGCCGCCCAGAGTAAAATGAGGTCGCCCATCCGAGTTCCTTGAAAGTCGCGCCGCCGGTTTCAGGTTAGCCCGCGATGGGGTGGTTGAAAAGAGTTCGTGTCAGGTTTTTAATCTTGCCTCGACATTCCGCTTGATATTGGCAAGTGCGGTTTCGGCCTCCGCATCCATGCGCGTTATCTGATCTTCTGTCGGCGGTTTCGGGCGGGCGGGGTTGATCATGCTCCGGGTAAAACGGACCATGCCGTCCGCATCCGGTTCCGTCACGTCATAGCGGACGATGATCGGGCCGAGAAACGCGGCTTTCGTTTCTCCCACCCAGAGATGCGGCGGATTGCAGTCGGTGACCACCCAGTGCAGTTCCGCCGGGCCGCTTCGCGTGCTCCATTGCTCGACGAAAGTATCGTCCTTTCGCATGGGGCGATCGTCAGCTTCGATCCTGTGGGAGGAAGCAAGCCATTCCGGCCAGCTGTTGGGGTTGCTTACATAGTCAAGGACGGCGGCGGAAGGCGCCTTGATCATGATATTATGACTGCGTTCAAAGGCGTGAGTGTCGCTCATCAGCTTGTCTCCCCTTTATCTTTATTTTTTGCGGGCGAAGAGGGCGCGGGCGATCCGTTCGTTCTGGATTTCCGTCGTGCCGTCGACATAATTGGCGATGCGGGCGCAGGCGATCTGGCGGCCGAGGGAATATTCCCGCCGGAGGCCCGCCGCGCCCATGGCCTGCATGCATTCCTTCAAATGCCGGTCGGCCATGCGGGCGGAGAATTTCTTGGCATGGGCGGCGGGAAGCTCGGCATTGCCCTTATCCTCGATCACGCGGGTCGCCTGTTCAGTAAGAAGACGCGCGGCCTCGACATCCGTCCTGGCATCGGCGAGGCGCCAGCGGATGCCCTGGAAATCCGAAATATGCCCACCGAAGGCGGCGCGGTTGCTCGTATAATCCGCGGCCAGTTCGACGGCGGCATCGGTCATGCCGCAGCACATGGCGGAGACATGGGCGCGCGCCTGATTGACCCCGCCCATCGCCGCCTTGAACCCGTCGCCCGGCAGGCTGATCAGGCGGTCATCGGGCACGAAATGATCTTCAAGCTTGAAGCCGCCAACGCCGATGGCATGGCCGCCCATGATCTGGAAGGGCGGCACGCGCGTCACCCCGTCCTCGCGCGCATCAATGAGGAAACCCGCCACGCCGCGCCAGCCTGCGGGTGGATCGGTCTGCGCATAGAGGAACATCAGATCCGCATGGGCCGCATTGGTGATCCAGGCCTTCTCGCCATTCAGGATCCAGCCGCCGCTCACTTTCCTGGCCAAGGTGGTGATCGCGGCAAAATCGCTGCCCGCGTCGGGTTCCGTGAGGGCCGTGCAGCCAATCGCTTCGCCTGCCAGCATTTCGGGCAAATAGCGTTTCGCGATTTCCGCAGGCGCATCCTGCGAGATTTTTTTCGCGAGGCTCATATGATTGATCAGGCTGAAGGAAAAGGCAAAGCAATGGCGCGCCACTTCCTCGGCAATGCGGATGCGAAGGCGGAACCGTCCGCCCCCGCCGCCCATGCTTTCGGGCACCTCAATCCCCGCAAGCCCTTCCTTCGCGGCGGCGCGTAATGTCTCGATCGGCATTCGACGCTCATCCTCCCACTTTTGCGCATGAGGGGCGACATTCTCGATGGCGAAATTCCGTGCCTTTTCAAGATATTCGGCTTCCGCCGGGGTGAGGTCAAGC
Source organism: Alphaproteobacteria bacterium (assembly GCA_006226265.1). Taxonomy (GTDB): domain Bacteria; phylum Pseudomonadota; class Alphaproteobacteria; order Sneathiellales; family Sneathiellaceae; genus Sneathiella. The sequence goes on from SBHH01000064.1 coordinate 5,171, forward strand.
ATCGGGAGGTCCTGTTTTTTTCTTCTTATTCCGGAAACTATAATGAAGACCGCGCTATCACGGAAGGTCTTTCTCGGCGTTCGGGCATCCGAACCGCTTCTCCATCAGAAAATCGACGAGGCGAACGCCGCGCCGGACCGGAAACTGCCGCCGGATAAGCTGGAATCCCGCCTTCAGATCGTGAAGGCAAAGGTTGTTTTTGGGTATGCTAAATCCCGGCCATGGTGCTATTGTTGCCGAGGACAGGTTCAAGTATAGCGGATTTGATCCGTTCGTTAAGGGGGAGTAAATGCGCATTCTGGTGGTCGGCGCGGGGCCGACGGGCCTGACGGCGGCGCTGGAGCTGGCACGCCGCGGGATTGAAGTGGAAATTATCGATCAGCGGGAGGAAGGCTCGGCGCTGTCGCGTGCTGTTGGCATTACACCGGAAAGCCTCGCCCTTCTCGAACCTTCTGCCGTGACGCCCAGACTTCTTGATGAAGGAATTCATTTTCGGGGGTTCTGTATTTATCGCAGAACGGAGGAACTGCTCCGGGTACCGTTCGATATCTCTTCTCCGGGTCATGACTATAATTTCATTCTCGGTCTGCCGCAGGATCGCACTGAAGCGATTCTGCGCGAAGTGCTGGCCAGGCACGGCGTGCTCGTCGGCTACGGACGGCGGCTGCTTAACCTGACGGAGCAGGAGGGCAGGATCTTTGCGGATATCGGTGACGGAGCACAACAGGCGTTTGATTATGTGATTGGCGCCGACGGCGTGCACAGTCGCTGCCGGGAGATTTCAGGGCTCGCCTTCAGGGGGTATGAACTTCCGGAAACCTGGTCGATTGCCGATGTTGATGCGAAAAACTGGCGTCACCACGATATGTTTACCGTCTGCCAGGCTGGGGACGGCAAGGTGGCGGTGGTTGCTCCGCTCGCCCATGAACGTTACCGCGTTATTTCCAACTCCGAGAATGCGCTTGCTACCCTGCCGCTCCCGCTCGATGTGACACATATCCGCCGCAAAGGACAATTCAAAATCTCCATCCGGCAGGTCGGCAGCTATCACAGAGGGCGGATTTTCCTTGCGGGCGACGCGGCTCATTGTCATTCCCCGGTCGGAGGGCGGGGCATGAATCTCGGTATCGCCGATGCGGTGGAACTCGCCTCGCGCTTTGCGGATGGCATGCTTGACGGATACGACGCCGTGCGCCATGCAGCGGGGGCGAAAACCATTTCCGGCAGTGAGCGGGCCCGCAGGGTCATGAGCTCGGAAAATCCGGTTGTCCAGGCATTGTTTCCACTTGTTCTCCGAACGGTTTCACATGTTCCGGCCCTCAGGCGGCGGATGGCGAATACGATCCTTTACGGGTGAGTTTACGATTTTCCAAAGCGGGTGGAATGCTGCGCTGCACCGCGGTTTTCCTAATGTTCGTCGTCTAAGAATTTGTTGCAAAAGACAAAAATACGTGAACAATAAGAGTTCGGGCCCCCGGGGCCAGCTCGGCGCGACAGGGGCGTTTTGATATTTATATAATAATTCTGGGAGGAATTAACGAAATGCGCAATGCATTATTGGCCGCGGCCGCAACCGCAGTCCTGCTGACCGCAGGTGCAAATGCCTATGCAGATTCGGCCTGCGACCCTGGCGAAATTGTGATCAAGTTCAGCCATGTGACCAATACAGACAAGCACCCGAAAGGCATTGCCGCCTCGCTTCTCGCAAAGCGTGTAAATGAGGAAATGAACGGCAAGGCCTGCATGGAGGTTTATCCGAACTCCACTCTCTATAACGACGACAAGGTTCTGGAAGCCCTTCTGAACGGCGACGTCCAGATGGCGGCGCCGTCGCTCTCGAAGTTCGAGAAATTCACCAAGAAGTTCCGCATCTTCGACCTGCCCTTCATGTTCAAGAACATCAATGCGGTGGATGCGTTCCAGAATTCTGACACCGGACAGAAGATGAAGCAGTCGATGACCAAGCGCGGCCTGCTCGGTCTTGCCTTCTGGCATAATGGCATGAAGCAGTTCTCGGCCAACAAGCCGCTTCTGGTTCCCTCGGATGCGGCGGGCCTCAAGTTCCGCGTGCAATCCTCTGACGTGCTGGTCGCCCAGATGAAGGCACTCGGTGCAAGCCCGCAGAAGATGGCCTTCTCTGAAGTATACGGCGCGCTGCAGCAGGGCACCGTGGATGGTCAGGAAAACACCTGGTCCAACATCTATGGCAAGAAGTTCTTTGAGGTGCAGGACGGCACGACCGAAACCAACCATGGCGTGATCGACTATCTCGTCGTGACCTCGACCAAATTCTGGAACGGCCTGCCGGATGATGTCCGCAGCCAGCTTGGTACGATCCTGAAGGAAGTGACCGAAACCCGGAATGCGGAATCCTCAAAGGTCAATCAGGAGGCCAAGAAGGCCGTCATCGCCGCCGGTGGTGTCGTTCGTGAACTGACGCCGGAACAGCGCCAGCAGTGGGTCGATGCCATGAAGCCCGTCTGGAAGCAGTTTGAAGGCGATGTCGGCACCGATAATATCGAGGCCGCCCAGAAGTTCAATATGGCCAACTGATCCGGCCAATCGTGACCGGCGCAAGGTTTCCTGCGCCGGTCAGTCCGCCATGCCGCTGGTCGGGGAGGGACCATGTCGCAACAGGCTTCTCAGAAGGCGCGCTTCAGTACCGACAAACTGGAAGAAACGCTGATTGCCCTTATTCTCGGGCTGATGACCCTGGTGACTTTCGCCAATGTGGTCGTTCGTTATGTCTTCAACGGAAATGTGCTTTGGGCGCTGGAGCTGACCTCCATCCTCTTTGCCTGGCTGGTGCTGCTCGGCGTCAGCTATTGTGTGAAGAAGACGGCCCATCTCGGGGTCGATGCCATTGTCAATATGGCTTCGCCGCCGCTCCGCCGGCTGCTGACTTTGTTCGCCGTTCTCTGCTGTGTCGCCTACGCCTTTCTGCTTTTGAAGGGCGGGTGGGATTTCTGGGCCAATTTCGCCAATCTTCCGGCAACGGAGGGACGCTGGTTCCCGACCGGTTTCGAGAAGGATTTTCTCGCCAAGGGCTGGTACGAGACCAACGATGTGTTCATGCCGGACATGTTCCAGTTCCTCGCCGACTGGTTCAATGATGGCGAGCGTTATGAGAAAATTCCCCGCTTCATTCCCTATGTCATGCTACCGATCGGCATGGCGCTTCTCTTGTTCCGGTTTTTGCAGGCCGGCTGGGCCGTACTGACGGGGAAGCAGGACCTGATCATCGCGAGCCATGAAGCGGAAGACGCGGTTGAGGAAGTTGCCCGTGCCCGTGCAGGAAAAGAGGAATAGTCCCGGATGGAAGTTGTCCTGCTCTTTGCGTTGATTATCGGACTCCTTCTTCTGGGCGCGCCGATTGCCATCGCGCTCGGATTAAGTTCCATTATTTTCCTTTTATCGCTCTCCGACAGTTCGCTCGCCTCGGTCGCTCAGACACTCTATGAGGCCATGGCCGGGCATTACACGCTGCTGGCTATTCCCTTCTTCATTCTGGCCTCCAGCTTCATGTCGACAGGCGGGGTGGCGAAACGCATCATCCGGTTCTCCATCGCCCTTGTCGGGCATTTTAGCGGCGGCCTCGCCATTGCGGGTGTCTTTGCCTGCATGTTGTTCGCCGCTCTCTCCGGTTCCAGCCCTGCGACCGTGGTTGCCATCGGCTCTATCGTCATCGCCGGAATGCGGCAGGTCGGCTACACCCGTGACTTCGCGGCCGGCGTCATTTGTAACGCGGGTACGCTCGGCATCCTCATTCCGCCCTCCATCGTGATGGTTGTCTATGCCGCCGCAACCGATGTGTCGGTCGGGCGCATGTTCCTCGCGGGCGTCATACCGGGTATTCTGGCGGGTTTCATGCTGATGCTCGGCATCTATGTCGCGGCTCGCTGGCGCAACCTGCCGAAGGGGGACTGGCAAGGCTGGGGCGAAGTTTTCAGCGCGGCGCGCGATGCGGCGTGGGGGCTTTTCCTTATTGTCATTATCCTGGGA
>SBHH01000053.1 GCA_006226265.1 Alphaproteobacteria bacterium
TATGATCGATCATATCGTTGAATTGGTCGAGGCGAAGGCGGCGGAAATCGAAAAGGCCAATACCGAAGGCGAAGATCAGACGGTTACCGCCAAACGGATCGCGTGAACCCACGGCCCACCCCAAAAAGAACGATCAAGACAAGACGGAGAAAGAGACGTGTCATCACCCCAGCCAGTCCGCGGCACCCATGACCTGTTGCCTGAGGATTTTGCCCGCCACGCCCATGTTCAGGCTGTGGCGCGCGAGATGGCGGCCCGCTTTGGCTATGCGGAAATGGCGACGCCGATCTTCGAATTCACCGAGATTTTCGCTCGCACCATGGGGGAAACCTCCGATGTCGTCTCGAAGGAAATGTATTCCTTTGAAAGCCGGGGCGGGGAGGGGATGACCCTGCGTCCGGAATATACCGCCGGGATCTGCCGCGCCTTCATCAGCAACGGCCTGCAGCAGAACGTGCCTTTCAAGGCTTTCGCGACGGGACCGATGTTTCGTTACGAGCGGCCGCAGAAGGGACGGCAGCGGCAGTTTCACCAGATCGACATCGAATGCATCGGCGCGGCAGAGGCCAAGGCCGATATCGAGGTCATTGCGGTTGGCAGCGCCATTCTGGGCGCGCTTGGCGTTCTCAAGAGCTGCACCCTGGAGATCAATACCCTCGGCGATACCGAAAGCCGTCAGGCTTATCGCGCGGCGCTGGTCGAATATTTCAGCGATCACAAGAACAATCTGTCGGAAGACAGCCGCGACCGGCTTGACCGCAATCCGCTTCGCATCCTCGACAGCAAGGACAAGGGCGATCGCGTGATTGTCGAGAAGGTGCCGCTCTTCAACGATTATCTCAACGCCTTTTCGACCGATTTCTTTGCTGAGGTTCTGGAAGGTCTGGAACGGCTCGGCATCGGCTATCACCTGAACCGGCGGCTGGTTCGCGGCCTTGACTATTATACCCATACGGCGTTCGAGTTCGTGACCGACGCGCTGGGTGCGCAGGGCGCAGTGATTGCGGGCGGGCGCTACGATGGTCTGATCGAAACCCTTGGCGGCAAGCCGACGCCCGGCATCGGCTGGGCCGGCGGGATTGAGCGGCTCGCCATGCTGGCGGGTGATGCGCCCGAGGCGATCCGTCCCGTTGCCGTCATTCCGGTTGGGGAGGCGGCGGAGGCGGTTGCCGAAAAACTCGCCCATGATCTCCGTCTTGACGGGCAGGTAATCGAGATGGCCTTCAAGGGCAATGTCGGAAAGCGGATGAAGCGGGCGAACAAGCTGAATGCCGCCGCCGCGATCCTGATCGGCGAGGACGAACTCGCGCGCGGCGTCTGTACGTTGCGCGATCTCGACAAGGGCGAGCAGAGCGAGGTTCCGCTTGAAAATATCGCGGCCGCGCTGAAAGCCCTCGGGTAAGGAGCCGCCGATGCTGCCGCAGGAAAAACTCAAAATGATCCAGGCCCGCTATGAGGAACTGGAAGCAGCCATGTCTGGCGAGATGGGCGATGTGGCCGCTGAAAATTTCGTGAAAATGAGCCGCGAATATTCCGAAATCAAACCGGTTGTCGAGGCGATACAGAAATTCCAGGCGGCACGGGACGAACTCGCGGGTCTTGAGGAAATGCTGGATGACAGCGGAACCGATAAGGACATGCGCGAGATGGCGGAGCAGGAGATCGAGGAGTTGAAGGCAACTCTCCCCGATCTTGAGCATTCCATCAAAATCCAGCTTCTGCCGAAGGATGATGCGGACGAAAAGAACGCGATCCTTGAAATTCGCGCGGGCACGGGCGGGGAGGAAGCGGCGCTTTTCGCGGGCGATCTCTACCGTATGTATCAACGTTATGCGGAAGGCCTTGGCTGGAAATGCGAGACCATGTCCTTATCGGAATCCGATCTTGGCGGGATCAAGGAAGTGATCGTCAAGGTGACGGGGCGGAACGTTTTCGCCAACCTCAAATTTGAATCCGGTGTCCATCGGGTGCAGCGCGTGCCCGAAACCGAAACCGGCGGGCGTATCCATACCTCCGCCGCGACGGTTGCAGTTCTACCCGAGGCGGAAGAGGTGGATGTGCAGCTTGATGAAAGTGATATCCGCGTCGATATCTTCCGTGCCTCCGGTCCCGGCGGTCAGTCGGTCAATACGACGGATTCGGCCGTGCGCCTGACCCATATTCCGACCGGGATCGTCGTCCAGCAGCAGGACGAAAAATCGCAGCATAAAAACAAGGCGAAAGCCATGTCGGTTCTCCGTTCCCGCATTTATGAAGCGGAACGGGCCGCCAAGGCGGCGGAACGCTCCGCTGCGCGGAAAGGCCAGGTCGGCTCCGGCGACCGGTCGGAACGTATCCGAACCTATAACTTCCCGCAAGGACGCGTCACGGATCATCGCATCAACCTGACGCTCTACAAGCTAGATAAGGTACTGGCAGGGGAGGCGCTTGGTGAAGTGATCGAGGCATTGATCTCGGAGGGTCAGGCGGCGCAGCTTGCCGAGATCGAAGGCGAAGTTTGAGACGGGGGTCATATGTCCCGCAATATTCGTACAGCCGTACAGTCGGCGACAGATCTTCTTAAGAAGGCAGGGGTGGAGGATGCGCGACGCGACGCGGCCCTTCTGCTTGCCTCAATCCTTGCAAAGGATAGCGGCTTTTTGCATCGTGAACCTGATTATCTTTTGTCCGAAGATGAAGACGACGCATTCGATACTGCCGTTGGCAGGCGGGTCAAACGCGAACCCGTCTCTCATATTCTGGGCCGCCGCGAATTCTGGAGCCTCGAATTTGCGGTCGGACCGGAGGTGCTGGACCCGCGCCCGGACAGCGAAACTCTGATTGCAGCAGCGCTTGCGGCCTGTGAAGAGAACGTTAATCCCAGAAAAATTCTCGACCTCGGGACAGGCAGCGGCTGTCTCCTGCTTTCGCTTCTCTCGGAATTGCCAAAGGCGCAAGGGCTTGGCATCGATGCAAGCGAGGCGGCCCTTCGCGTGGCCGCCGAGAATGCGGCAATGCTTCAACTGGACACACGCGCCCGCTTCCGGACAGGGAACTGGTGTGCAGGGCTTCAGGAAAGTTTCGATCTTGTCATCAGTAATCCCCCCTATATCGCCGACAAGGATGTTGATACCCTCGCCCCGGAAGTACGAGAGTATGAACCGCGCCTTGCTCTCGCAGGCGGGGCAGATGGTCTTGATTGTTATCGGATCATTCTAAGCGAGCTTTTTGCGGTGCTGGAGCCTGGCGGTCTTGCTGTTTTCGAACTTGGGATCGGTCAGGCGGAAAGGGTCAGCCATCTGATGACGGCGGCTGGTCTCCAGAACATCGCGCGGCACCGGGATCTCGCCGGGATCGAGCGCTGTTTGTCGGGCTGGCGGGGAATTTAAATGGTACCTCAAAAAAAAGGTTGGATTATTGCCGAGACGGGGGTAGGCTCTTACCCGGATCATATGAGAGACATGCAGACCCAGCTTAAAGGTCGATGATCCCAACTTAATTCAAAATCAGGCGGCTGCTTTTTGGATGTCACCCCATCTGGAAGGCGATGAATCGAGTTTCCTCTGATTGCCGGTTTTGAAATTAGATCACGAAAAAGAGACCATTGAATTCTAAATTAACGGAACCATTGCGGTAATGAGAGTGAGCAATAACAGGCGCACCCGTGGCGGGCGGACGAATTCCGGCAACAGCCGGTCCGGCGCTAATACGGCCCGCGCAGGCGGCAATAACAACCGTCGGCAAAATAACGGCAACCGGACATATGACAGCAACGGTCCTGACGGGAAAATCCGCGGTACGGCGACGCAGGTCTATGACAAGTATATCGCCCTCGCGACGGATGCTTCCACAGCGGGCGATCGGGTCGCGGCGGAAAACTACTATCAGCATGCCGAGCATTATTTCCGGATCATCGCTGCCAATAATCTCGCCAAACAAGAGCGCCAGATGATGGATGCGCAGGATAGCAGTATGTCGGACGACGACGGAAGTGACGATAGTAGTCACGAGGCAGGTGATAATACCCAAGCGGTTGAGAAGGCCTCGCGGGGACGGAAGAAGGCTGCGGAGGGGGAAGGACTGTCCGATCCTGCCGATATGGAGCAACCGGTTGTTGAATTTCCGGGAGTGGAAGTCGCGGATACTGGTACCAGCAGTGATGCGACCGTCTCATCCGATGACGAGGATCAAAAACCGAAGCGCAAAGTCAGCCGGACCCGTACCCTCCGGCGGCGGACTTCCAGCCGTACTGCCCGTGAGGACAGCGTCGAAGAGGTCAACAGCACGGAATAGCCCTTGCGTCAGAATGAGTTAAGGGAGGCTGGAAACGGCCTCCCTTTTTGTGTGTAGGCGCTTTTATCTCGTTTGGGCAGCTTGAATATAATCCTCTTCTTCCCACATTTCCTATATAAATGAAGCCGCTGGCGGGCTTGTGTTATGATTGCCTTCAAGGGATCATGATGAGCCGCGCAAAGGAAACAGCGGTCCTATGTGTCGAGGATGAGCATGGATATCGAAAAATATACAGACAGGTCGAAAGGTTTTATACAGTCGGCCCAATCATTGGCGTTGCGTGAAAATCATCAGCGATTGACGCCGGAACATCTTCTCAAAGTGCTGCTGGATGATAAGGAAGGCCTCGCAAGTGGCCTCATCCAGAAGGCAGGTGGCGATGCGAATGCCGCCCGTCAGGGCGTGGAAGCCGCCCTTTCCAAACTCCCGCAAGTGACCGGCAGCGGCGCGGGGCAATTGAGCCTGACGCCTGAACTCGCGCGGCTTTTTGCCTCGGCCGAGAAACTTGCCGAAAAGGCAGGCGACAGTTTCGTCACGGCGGAACGGCTTCTGCTCGCGCTTACGCTGGAGAAGGGATCGGAATCCGCCAAAATCCTGCAGAATGCCAACGTCACGGCCAACAGTCTGAACGCGGCCATCAATGACCTTCGCAAAGGCCGGACGGCGGACAGCAGCGGTGCCGAGGCGAGTTATGATGCACTCAAGAAATATGCGCGTGACCTGACCGAGGCCGCGCGGAACGGCAAGCTTGACCCGGTCATCGGCCGGGATGAGGAAATCCGCCGCACCATTCAGGTTCTCTCCCGCCGGACAAAGAATAACCCCGTTCTGATCGGTGAACCGGGCGTTGGTAAAACCGCCATCATCGAGGGCCTCGCGCTTCGCATCATCAATGGCGACGTGCCGGAGAGCTTGAAAGACAAGAAGCTGATGTCGCTTGACCTGGGTCAACTGATCGCGGGCGCAAAATTCCGTGGCGAGTTCGAGGAACGTCTGAAAGCCGTTCTTTCGGAAATCTCGGCGCTTGGCGGTGAGGTCGTTCTCTTCATTGACGAGTTGCACACTCTTGTGGGGGCCGGCGCGGCGGAAGGCTCGATGGATGCTTCGAACCTCCTGAAGCCCGCCCTTGCCCGCGGGGAGCTGCATTGCGTCGGGGCGACCACCCTTGATGAATACCGGAAATATATCGAAAAGGATGCGGCGCTCGCCCGGCGTTTCCAGTCCGTCTTTGTCTCCGAGCCGACGGTCGAGGATACCATCTCGATCTTGCGGGGCCTTAAGGAAAAGTACGAACTGCACCATGGTGTGCAGATTGCTGATAATGCGCTGGTGGCGGCGGCGACCCTGTCGAACCGCTATATCACCGACCGTTTCCTGCCGGACAAAGCCATCGACCTTGTGGATGAGGCCGCGAGCCGTCGCCGCATGGAAGTCGATAGTAAGCCCGAGGAGGTGGACGAGCTCGATCGCAAGATCATGCAGATGAAGATCGAATGCTCGGCGCTGGAAAAGGAAAGCGACAAGGCCTCCAAGACGCGGCTTGAAAAGCTGAAGGAGGAATTGCTGGAGCTTGAGAAAAAATCCGCCGATCTGACCGAAAGCTGGCAGATGGAGAAGGAGAAGCTGAACAAGACCCAGCAGGTCAAGGAACAGCTGGATGATGCCCGGAACGAGCTTGCCAATTGTCAGCGGCAGGGAAACCTGCAGCGGGCAGGGGAGCTTGCCTATGGCGTGATCCCGGCGCTTGAAAAGCAGCTATCCGAAGCGGAAGAGGTCGAAGGTTCCTCCCTCGTGCGTGAAAGCGTGAAGGAAGAGGATATCGCCGGGGTCGTGTCCCGCTGGACCGGTATTCCCGTCGACAAGATGCTGTCGGGCGAACGCGAGAAGCTCCTTAATATGGAGAACGAGCTTCGCAAGCGCGTCGTCGGGCAGGAGGATGCGTTGAAAGCCGTTTCCAATGCGGTCCGACGCGCCCGCGCCGGATTGCAGGATCCGAACCGGCCCATCGGCTCCTTCCTGTTTCTCGGGCCGACCGGTGTCGGTAAAACGGAACTGACCAAGGCGCTGGCGTCCTTCCTGTTCGATGACGAGCATGCGCTCCTTCGTGTCGATATGTCGGAGTTCATGGAGAAGCACAGTGTCGCCCGTCTGATCGGCGCGCCTCCGGGCTATGTCGGATACGATCAGGGTGGCGTGCTGACCGAGGCGGTCCGCCGGCGTCCCTATCAGGTGATCCTGTTTGATGAGGTCGAAAAGGCGCATCCCGATGTCTTCAACGTGCTCTTGCAGGTGCTCGATGACGGGCGTCTGACGGACGGGCAGGGCCGAACGGTGGATTTCAAGAATACCTTGATCATTCTCACCTCCAACCTCGGCAGCGAGCATCTCGCCACGACCGATGCGGCGGATGATGAACTGGTTCGCCACAAGGTGATGGAGACGGTCCGGGCGGCGTTCCGGCCCGAGTTCCTGAACCGGCTGGATGAGCAGATCATCTTCCACCGGCTGACACGGGAGAATATGGATGCGATTGTCGATATTCAGCTCAATCATCTGCAGAAGCTTTTAAAGGATCGGAATATCGAGCTTGATCTCGATCAGGATGCCTATGAATGGCTCGGCAACCGGGGCTATGACCCGGTCTATGGCGCCCGGCCGTTGAAGCGAGTGATCCAGCGGTACCTGCAGAATCCGCTCGCAAGCCGGATTTTGGAAGGGACCATTCTGGATGGCAGCACTGTTAAAATCACGGCAGGCGAGGATGGCCTTCTGATCAACGATGAACTTGCGGATGCCGCATAACGGCATCCCTTAAACAAGACAAAGGCGGCCCCGGTATTCCGGCGGCCGCCTTTTTTGTCTCAAATTCAGCTAATCTATTTCAGGCCGGCAAGCTGCGTTTCAAGCGGCGTCGCGGCAACGTTCTGATCGATATCCGCACGATAGGCATTGAAGGCCTGCAGCATCTTGCCGCCGAGCTTTCGTCCTGCGGGCAGTTTTACGGACATCGGGTTGATCTGTTTGTCGTGCAGCAGCACTTCATAATGCAGATGCGGCCCCGTCGAGCGGCCCGTCGTGCCGACATAACCGATGATCTGGCCCTGCTTGACGCGGGAGCCCGCGTGAATGCCTTTGGCAAATTTCTTCATATGGGCATAGGCGGTCTTGTATTCGCTGTTATGGCGAATACGGACATAATTACCATAACTCCCGAACCGGCTCGCCCGTTCGACGATGCCGTTACCGGCAGCCATGATCGGAGTGCCGCGCCGGGCACCGAAATCGACACCGCGATGCATCTTGGTATATCCGAGCACTGGATGCTCGCGCTTGCCGAAACCGGAGGTGAGCCGCGCACCGTCAATAGGCGTCCGCATCAGCGTCTTTTTCACGCTTCGGCCCTTTTCATCGTAATAATCGGTGAAGCCGTCATCGGCCGTCTTGTAGCGATAGATGGAAATCGTCTTGCCGCTCAGGGTCATGGAGGCCCAGCGGATCACGCCGTCTTTCAGGATCTGCCCGTTCTCATCGGCGAAGCGTTCGAAATAAACTTCGAACTTGTCGCCCGGCTGGATTTCACGCTGGAAGTCAACGTCGTAGCTGAAAATCCGGATCATATCGACGATGGTCTTGGGTGGGATTCCGGCCTGGGCGGCCGACAGGAACAGAGAACTGTCGATCACGCCGCCTGCGCGAACCATTTTCTTGTCGAGATCCAGCACCGTTTCCTGGGCAGTAAAACCTTCGTCCGGCGTGCGGACAGCAGCAAGTTGTTTGTCGACATCTTCTTTAAGGGCGATGCGCACAAGACTTGGGGACGCGTCATTGCTCGTCTCACCGGCGTCGAAATAAAGCGTAACATTCTGCCCGACCCTGAGGCTCCGCGGATCGAAGACTTCATTAAGTGCTGCGATTGCCTCGTGGCTTTCGGTGCGGTTTGCGCCGGCGCGGGTCAGGACCCTCATCAAGGTATCGCCCTTGCCGACGGAAATTGTCTTGACCAGTTCTGTAACGGATTCCGCTTTTGGCGCAACAAAGGCGGCGGGGGTAAGTTCAGGTTCTTGCGTAGCTTCGACGGCTTCGTTGCCCGCCCCCGTGTCAGAGATTTCCGGCGGGGCCGTTTTTTCATCGGGCTGGGAGGCGGTTGCCCCGCTCTGATCGGTGCTGATATCGGCAGTCTGGACAGAAGCGTCGGGGGCTGGATCCCGGAGCAGGACGGCCGTTGCAATGGCGGCGCCTGCAATGGCGCCGATGGTTACGGTGACTATGGGCAGCACCAAGCCTCTTCCTGAGATGTTGGACAGGAGTTTTGCGTTCAGATTTTTCAGCACGTGATGAGCCACCAATTGTAATATGTTGATTTCAAACCCGTTAACCATAAATGCGCGTCAAAAGATGCGGTCAGACCATAATTTTGTCAAGCATTCCTCAATTTTTCATTAAATAGGAAAATTTCCTTTTTCTAATGACACCGTTGATATTGATTCAGGGCGGGATACGAGAATTCTCCTTGGAACAGGAATCAAGCTTGCTTCTTCCTCGCAGTGCCTTATGTCATTCTTGTGTCATAAATGAGGTGTTCCGGGTGCTCCGGCGCGATTTTTCTGGGGCGGTCAAAAAACTTTTAAATTATTCGTTGACGTTGTTGGGGGATGGTCCTATAACGCGCGTCACGCTGACGGGGCGGGTCTGGAGAAGGGGCGGTTGAGGCCGTGATTTGATCTGGATTTGTCTGGTTGGTTTTTTTGTCGGAACTGTTCTGGTTTTGGCGGTTGATTATAGACATTGTTGATATGATGAGAAGGGATGCCTGGGCGGCGGGGATTGAGCTGGAAAGCTTGTTTCTGTTGCAGCGGGTATCTTGAGAAGCTGTCTG
>SBHH01000076.1 GCA_006226265.1 Alphaproteobacteria bacterium
CTGCGGATGGTGAGCGCGCTGCCAAGGCAATCGAAAAATACCGCACCTCTGGCGGCGCGGCATCCAATTAAGGGAGAATACGAAGATGGCAAAGTCCGCATCTAATCTGAGTACTCTGTTCGGCACGCAGGTCTGTGAAGATTTTATGGCCTTCGTGGATGACGAGGAGACGCTGGGCGTCAGCCGTGAAGTCTGCAAGGCTCTCGATTTTTCCAATGACGCAACGCAGAACGGCGGTATCGCGGAGGCGCTGAACAGGATCGAGCCCGGAAACACGCCCCGCATCGTACTTGCAGATATCAGCCAGAGCAGCGATCCGGATGGCGATATCGTTCGCCTCGTCCGCAAGATGGGCCAGAACAATACGCTGATCGTTCTCGGAACCTCCAATGATGTTGGGGAATTCCGCAAGATGATTGCCCTCGGCGCAAAAGACTATCTCGTCAAGCCGCTGAGCGTAGAGGTCCTGCGCGATGCCGTCGAGAATGTCGATCGCCAGTCACTTGCCCTGCAGGCTGCCCAGAATGGCCGTCTGACGGTGATTGTTGGTGTCCGCGGCGGCGTTGGCGCGACGACGATTGCAACCAATATGGCCTGGATCATGGCGAATGAAGAGGAAATGCCGACGGCGCTTCTCGATCTTGACCTGCATTTCGGTACGACGACCCTGTCGCTCGATATCGAAACAGGGGGAGGTTTCCGCGAGGCGCTGGAAAATCCACATCGCCTCGACAAGCTGTTCCTCGACAGCGCCATTGTAAAAGACGGCGAGCGTCTTGCGGTGCTCGGTACGGAAGAGCCGATTGACGAGATGCTTGAGGTGAACGAGGATTCGATTGATGCGCTGATCGGCGAAATCAGCCAGGACTACGGACAACTGGTCGTTGATCTGCCGCGCCACATGTTGCCCACGCAAGGAGCACTGATGGCCTCGGCCGATACGGTGATCCTGGTCTCGGATCAATCGCTTGCAGGTATTCGCGATATCAACCGGATTACCCAGGCGATGACTTCGCTCTCCACCAAGGGGCGTATCCTGAAGGTGGTCAGCCGCGTTGGTTCCGATCGGGCGGCGCAAGTGTCCAAAGCGGATTTCGAGCGCGGGCTGAATGAGAAGATTGACTATGTCATTCCTGAAGATGCGAAGACCCTGACCGTCTGCGCGAATGCTGGCAAGGCGATTTGCGAGGTGTCGGGAAAGGTGAATATCGCCAAAGTCATGCGCGCCCTTTCTGCCGACGTATCCGGCTATGTAAAACCCAGGAAGAAGGGGCTATTCACGCTGGTTCAGGGTGGCAAGAAGAAGAAAAAGGAAGTGGGATCTAAGAAGTGAGCTTGTGGCGAACATCTTCTGACAACAAGAGCAAGGCAGCACCGGCAGGGCCCGGTGTGGCCGGGCCGGACCTCGTGGAACTGCGGGCGCGCTATCTGCCCGCGGTCACGGACGAGTTGTTGCCGGAGCTGTCGCCTGACGAAAACCGCTCCGTCGTCACTCAGAAGGTGAAAAGCTGGCTTCGTGACGCGATGAAGCGAGACGGCGTGGATATCAATGTGCTGGAACAGCGCAACCTGGTGAATGAGATTGCAGGCGAAATATGGTCGGAAACCGAGCGCCGCCGCAAAGAGGAGGAGGAAAAAGCCGAAGCCGCCATTGATGCGCTTTCGGTGGCCGAGCCTGACAATGCTTCCGATAGCAGGGGTCTAATCCTCGAAAATGAATCTGCGTCTGCGGGCAATTCTTCATATACCCAGATTCTCGAAGAGGGCGTGACCGTTTTCGGCGCAGATCCTGAGGCTCCGGTTGAGGTGCGGGCCGAGTTTGACCGCCCGGCCGTGCAGGAAAATCCTTCCCGGTTTGATGAAGAAGAGGAAGAGATCCTGGAACCGGTGGTGCCGGTAGCAAAGACGGATCAGGACGAACCGGAAGAAGAGGAAGAAGACAAGGCTGCCGCATCGCTCCTGACCCTGTCGATGGCGCCCGAGACAACGGGGGTCAAGATCAATGCCCATCTGCAGGGCGTGAAGGCCGTTGTTCAGCCGCTTCTGATGGAACGGATCGATATCAGTGCGGCCGTCACTATGGACCGCCTCGATCTTGCGCGTGACATTTCCGATATCATCAGCGATATCCTTATCGAGGAACGCATCCAGATCAACCAGCGTGAACAGCGCGAACTGACCGAAAGCCTGATGCATGACATGCTGGGTCTCGGTCCGCTGGAGCCGCTGCTTGCAGACGATACGATCACTGATATCATGGTCAACGGACCGAAACAGGTCTTTGTCGAGCAGAAGGGAAAGCTTGTTCTGTCCGACTGCCAGTTCCGCGACAATGCCCATGTCCTCAGTATCGCCGGCCGGATTGTGAGTCATGTCGGCCGGCGCATCGACGAGACCAATCCGTTGGTTGATGCACGTCTTGCCGACGGCAGCCGCGTCAATATCATTATTCCGCCCCTCGCCATTGACGGGCCATCAATCTCCATTCGTAAATTTGCGAAGCAGAAGATCACGCTGGATCTTATGCAGAAGCAGCAGAACCTCTCGCCACAGGCGGCGACGGTTTTGAAAGTTGCGGGCCGCTGCCGTCTCAATATTCTGATTTCAGGTGGTACGGGCTCCGGTAAAACGACCATGCTGAACGCTATTTCGCAGCTGATCGATCCGGGCGAGCGAATCGTTACGATCGAGGACGCGGCCGAATTGCAGTTGCAGCAGCCGCATGTGGTGCGCCTTGAAACCCGTTCCGCCAACCTGGAGGGGTCCGGTGAGATTTCCATGCGCGATCTTCTGAAGAATGCCCTGCGCATGCGCCCCGACCGGATCATCCTTGGCGAAATTCGAGGTGCCGAGGCAATTGACATGCTTCAGGCCATGAACACGGGCCATGATGGCTCGCTCTCAACAATTCATGCCAACCGCCCGCGTGAAGCACTGACCCGGCTTGAAAACATGGTCGGCATGTCGAGCGTGAACCTGCCGGCGAAGGCGGTCCGGACACAGATCGCATCAGCTATCGATCTCATCGTTCAGGTCAGCCGCATGCGCGACGGCGTGCGTCGCGTAACTTACATTTCCGAAGTTGTCGGCATGGAAGAGGACGTGATCACCATGCAAGACCTCTTCTGGTATGAATATACCGGCGAGGACAAGGGCGGCCGTCTTCTCGGTGACTTTAAATCGACCGGGCTGCGTCCGCATTTCACGCCGCGCGCCGCTTATTTTGGTTTGGACAAGATGCTGTTGGGAGCTGTGTGATGGATCAGATGATGCTCATGATGGTTGTTGGCGGGGCGACTTTTCTGATCTCGATGATTCTGGTGTTCGCTTTCGCCGGCGGCAACGGGATGTCGCGGCAGGCACGGCGGCGGCTTGAGGAAATCGGCGCCGGGCAGAAAGTCGCGGCGGCGGCAAAGCCCAAATCGCAAAATTCTGCCCGTCGCCGAGCCGAATCAAGCGGTTCAAAACTTATCGACGCGCTGGTCAACAGGCTGGTGCCGAACCCGGATCTTTTGCGTAGCCGACTTGCGAAAACCGGCTTCAAGATCACAATATTCCGCTATTCCGCTTTCACCCTCATGACGATGGTGGTGCTGTTTCTGACCTGTTATTTTGTTTACAGCCTGTCGATTCTCCTGTCCCTGCCGGTCGCTTTTGCGGGCGGGCTTTTTCTGCCCCATGCAATTGTCGGCTTTCTTGGCAAGCGGCGGATCAATAAATTCATGAAAACCTTTCCCGAAGCGATCGAGCTGATGTGTCGTGGCCTTCGCGCCGGATTACCGATCAGCGAGGCGATTATCACTGTCGGGAATGATTCTCCCGACCCCGTGGGCAAGGAATTCCGCGGGATTGCCGATGCCATGCGCGTCGGTCAGAGCATCGAGGACGGCCTTTGGGATGTTGCAAAGCGGATTGATCTTCCAGACTTCAAGTTCCTGATCATTGCAATCTCCATCCAACGGGAAACCGGCGGTAACCTTGCCGAGACACTGGCAGGTCTTGCCAATACGCTTCGCAAGCGGCGGCAAATCAAGCTCAAAATCAAGGCGATGTCCTCGGAAGCACGGGCGAGTGCCTGGATTATCGGCTCTCTGCCATTCGTGATGTTCTTCCTGCTTTGGCTCGCCAATGACGGCTATGTCATGAAACTGATCGAGGATCCGCGCGGTGCCTATATGATCGGTGCCGGTCTGACCCTGATCGCGACGGGTGTCGGGATCATGGCCAAGATGGTCCGCTTCGAGATTTAGGAGACGGAAATGGTCGATATCGCTTCTCTCTTTCCGGACTGGCTCCGCTCCGAAAATGTTCTGGCGATGATCGCAGGGGCAGCCTCGTTCGCCGTCGTGATCATGATGTGGAATGCCTTTCTGGTGAAGGATGAACTTCCCGCCCGGATTAAAAGCCTTGAAAAACGGAGAACCACCCTTAAGACCGCTATCGCCAATGAGACGAAGCAGCGGAAAAAGCTGATCGCCAAGGAAACGATGATGCATCGGGTGGTGAAGAAGCTGCAACTTATGAAGGGCGAGCGCGCCCGGGTCATGGCCGCCAAACTCGCCAAGGGCGGATGGCGGTCCAAGGATGCGCTGGTCGCTTATCTTTTTGCCAAGATTTCCATGCCGGTACTGTTTTTTGTGCTGGCCGCGCTTTACCTCCTCGGCACCAATCCCTGGGGCTGGAGCATTTCACTCGGCCTGCTGGTTTCTGCCGCAGCGGGCGGGGTCGGCTATCTTCTGCCGGATACCTTGGTCAAGAACAAGATTTCCAAGCGTTATGCGGCGATCCGAAAATCGCTTCCCGACGCGCTGGACCTTCTGGTGATCTGTACCGAGGCGGGCCTCAATCTTGACAGCGGTCTCGATCGCGTTTGCCGGGAAATCGCCAATTCCTCGCCGGAACTGGCCGATGAATTCGGCCTGACCTCAATCGAGCTTGGCTTCCTGCCGGACCGAAAGCAGGCGCTCGCCAATCTTGCCGACCGTGTCGATATGCAGGCCATGACGACTCTTGTGAATACGCTGGTTCAGACTGAGAAATACGGAACGCCGCTGGCCGTTGCGCTTCGCGTTCTTGCCGGTGAAATGCGTGAAGAGCGGTTGATGAAAGCCGAGGAAAAAGCCGCTCGGCTGCCCGCCATTATGACGGTGCCAATGATCGTCTTCATCCTGCCCGCTCTTTTTATCGTGCTGATCGGCCCGGCTGTCCTGAAGGCGCTCGACGCCTTTGGCGGGGGTGGTTGATAATACAGCCCTTCTTTGTAGAAGGGGTTAAACCGCTCCAATGAATAGCATCTGAAACCGGCCCCTTCGCGAGGTCGGTTTTTTTATCTACAGTCTATAGAGATCCGGTACGGTAGCGAGCCATTGATCTTGGTTCTTTCAGTCACGTTTGCGATCGCAGGGACCTGGCAAGCGGGGTTATATCAGAAGAGGAACCATCAGAGCGGTTATGGCGAGGAAAGGGCTTCTTAGCCAGTTTGCAGATATGAGGGAGGTATGTGCCTTTACGGCGGGCGGGCCCAGGTGAGAGGCAGGAGGGCGAGCCATGAAAAAGGCGGACTGTCCTGATGGAAAGCCCGCCCTGTCCCTGTCCTGATATTTCAAGATGCCCTAGAAAGCGTCGAAGCTTTCATTGAAGTCAGCAACCAGGTTTTTGTCATTGCCGTCATTGGCCGGATCGGCTTTTCCGGGAGCAGCCTTGTCGGCCATTTGTTGGCCCGGGCCGACCATTTCGGCCGGAGACGGCTTCACCGGAACCGTCGCCTTGACGGGAGATGCCATGAAGCAACCGTAGTTTCTGTCCCGGAGGGTGCCGCAAAGCTGCATCGTGCGGGTCTTGTTCTCGAACCCGCCAATCTGCAGACGATAGAAGGTACCGCCCTTGTCAGCACCGAGATCGACGCTGTTGATCACCGGATCGATCCCGTCAAGCAGGTCCATATTGGCGTTCTGGAGGATCTTCCAGCCGTTTTCAGCCTGGGCCATTTCCTTATAGGAGCCGATCTGCAGGAAGTATTTTCCGCCGTCCGGATGATATGCAACTGTCTTTTCCATCATCGGCGCCACTTCACTGTTCGGGCCTGCGTAGGTCACGGGGAGGGCGGCGGCCTTTGACGCAGTTTCCTTTTCTGCGACCGGTTTAGTTTTCATAGCCTTTTCCGGAGCAATGGAGGCGACCACCGCTGTCTTCCCGGCGGGATTTTCCACCTTTACGCTGGATGCGACCGGAATGTTCCGTTTCTCCATCGTCCATTCGCGATAGTCATCAGAATTAACTTCGGATTTCGAGGCATCCGGCTTGACATCAGCCTTGGCAGCAACCATCGGTTTGCCCGTCGGTTTCGGCTCGGTTTTCGCCATTACGGCCGGTTTCTCTTCCGCAGCCTTTTCAGGGACCTTGGCCGTCCTGACTTCTTCTTTCTGATTGACGGCAGGCTTTACGGGCTCTGAAGCCTTGGCGAGCGCAGCCGGAGATTCAGGCGACGGTTTGGTTTTGACCGGACTATTGTCCGCCTTGATCAACGGGGTCACAGGTTTTTCAGCCTGTTTTTCAGTTGAGGCCATGACAGTCGGTGCTTTCGATGCCGGGGTCAAATGCTGCGGGTTACGGATCGCCGGAACCGGCGCTTTCCTGTTCGCGCCGGTACCGATATATTCGGTGCCATTGCGGGCCTGGAGTACATCCGGATTGACCGGCAGGCGAGGCTCGTCATTCGTGGAATTGCGGGCAACTTCAACGTCGTTTGCGGATGCTTTCATAATTTTGAACTGAGCATTCAGGCTTGCCATTTCCTGGTCAGGCGCCTCGTTGAGGGCCTGGAAATACAGTGCATTGTTGCGTGCCTGCTGTTCGGAAAGATCCATGCGGGAATATTTCATTGCTTCCACAGACTGGCCCGCCATACCATAAACGAGAGCAAGGTTCTGGCGATGCTTCGCCGTAGCCCGTGGATTAGCGGCAACCACCTTCAGAATTGCGATGGCCTGGTCGGTCTTTCCAGCGAGGGCGAGGGAGAGGGCAAGGTTGCTTTGGTAGTTCAGGTTCTTGTCCGCGGCCTTGATGGCCTTGCGGTAATAATCTTGCGCTTTGCCATGCTCGCCCGCCTTGTCATAGGCGACGCCCATGCCGTTGAGGGCCGCACTATCCTTGCCATCGACGGCGAGAGAGGCTGCAAAGGACTGGGTCGCGAGATAAGGCTTGCCGGCCTGGACCTGACTGTAACCAATCCCGTTGAGTGCTGTCACGTTCGACGGGGCAATGGCGAGGGCCTTGCGATAGATATGAATAGCGTTGTCGGGGCGGCCGGTTTTCCGCAGGATCTCGGCAATGCGAAGAAGCGGTTCCGGATCATTCGGACGTTCCTTCGCAGCGGAGGCGTAAAGCCCCATAGCCGTTGCGGCCTCACCTTTCTGCCAGGTTCGTGCGGCCAGCCGCATCATCTGGTTTTCAGAAAGCCCGTCTTTGTCGGAAGTTCCGCTTGTCTGTGCGATCGGTTTCTGGTCCATGGCCGGATCAGCTGATGCGGTATGGCCCGGAATGCTGTTACAGCCTGCAATCACAAGGCCCGTGGACGCCAGAAGCGCCATCCGGAAATGGGCTGTGAATTTCATAGTTTTCGGCACAGCTCTGCCCTCTCTTGAATAATTAGCGCAAATCTGACCATAAGGATAATGATATGTTCCTTAAAAACGGTTAATGGCCGCATGGAATTTGCGTAAAATTGTCGCTATTCAGAATTGGGGAAGCGCGCATAAATCTTCCCCTTTTCTAGAGCCTCCGGCGACGAATGGGCGGCGCGGCTGCAGGCTGGGTAGGAGCTGTTGTCGAACTCGGATTTCGCTCGGCATAGGGTATGACAGCGTGCTCCGTCAGGGGGGCAGGTGCTCCGGCGGGCTGGTTAGTCGACGGTGTGGAAGGAGATTGTGGAAAGGGTGGCATGCGGCGTGGCACGCGTCCGTTGGGGGAAAATTTGTCGAACAGGCCGGACTGGATCTGCTGCGGCAGGGCCTCGAACAAGGTGAGTGTATTCTCGAAACCGATACCGTTCACGAAATTGGCAATGGTGATGGTTAAAAGACCGGTCCGGACCGTACTGGCATCGACGCCTTGCTGCTGACACCGGCGCAAGGCCTCGGACAGTTCCTTTGCAACGAATTTGTTCATGTGTTCCCTATCCATTCTCATGTTCTCCTTTGGCCTTTCAGGGCCTGCCGTACGTTGTACAGATAACGTCCCGGCACGGCGGCCTGTGAACGGAGTGCCGTGAAAACGGTGGCCGCAAGGCAAGTCCTTGTCCTATAATAAAACGAAAGAAGGAAGGGAGAGCATGACCGATCTCGACGCATTGACGGCAATGATTTCGAAAAGCCGCCGCATCGTCATTTTCACCGGTGCGGGGATCAGTACGGAATCCGGTATTCCCGATTTCAGGAGTCCAGGCGGTCTCTGGGAGAAGCACCGGCCGATTGACTTTTCGGAATTCATGGCATCGGAAGAGGCGCGCCGCGAAAGTTGGCGGCGCAAGTTTGCGATGGAACCTGTTTTGTCGAAAGCCCTGCCAAACATGGGGCATATGGCCATTTCCTCACTTTATGCAGAAGGAAAAGTCAGTGCCGTCATTACACAGAATATCGACGGGTTGCATCAAACTTCCGGCATTGCCGACAGGGACGTGATCGAAGTGCATGGCAATACGACCTACGCCAAATGCCTTGATTGCGGGACGCGTATGAGCCTTGATGAGGTGCGCGAAATTTTTGCGGACGGTGAAACCCTGCCGCAATGCGGCGACTGCGGCGGGATCATCAAGACGGCGACCATTTCCTTCGGTCAGGCAATGCCGCTGGAAGCGATGCGCCGTGCCGAGCAGGCGGCGCTTTCGGCCGATCTGATGATTGCTATCGGCTCCTCCCTTGTTGTTTATCCGGCCGCCGATATCCCGCGCATTGCAAAGCAGGCAGGGGCGGGACTCGTTATCCTGAATCGGGAGCCTACGGCGCTTGATCCCTTCGCCGATCTTGTCCTCAACCGGGAAATCGGGGAAACGCTCGCCTATGTCACAAAACTGT
>SBHH01000308.1 GCA_006226265.1 Alphaproteobacteria bacterium
GCCAAGCTGGTCAATGACAAGGGCGAGAAGCTCGGCGACATAGAGAACATATCGTTCAAGGACGGCAAAGCCGACCAGTTGATCGTTGGCTACAACAAAATCCTCGGCTTCGGTGGTGAGGACGTGGCCTTGCCTTATGACAAGGCAAAGGTTGTCCCGATGGATGGTGAAGTTGATTTCCAGCTTTCCGCCAACGACGCCTCGATGATTACCAATTACAAGAAGGTTAAGACCAACTGATTGTTGCTTTGCAACAATTGATCCAACCATGAAACCAGAAAGGATGGAGTGACATGAATACCGACATTCTTGAAGGAAAATGGAAGCAGTTCAAGGGTGAAATCCAGAACCAGTGGGGCAAGCTCACGGATGACGACCTGGCCCGTATCGATGGGCACCGGGAGAAGTTCCTGGGAAGCCTCGAAGAGAATTACGGGATGGCCCGCGACGACGCTGAACGGGCTCTGATGGAATTCGAACGAATTCATCAACTCTGATCCATTCCGGACAAAACCAAAGGAAACGCCGCGCAATATGCGCGGCGTTTTTTATTTTGTAGAGATCAGGAAGCGGGTCCCTTGTTCATCATTTCGTCAAGGTCGCTCCGGAGCTTCGTAATTTCCGTGAGCAGGTCCGCCGTCCGCGAGCTTTTGCTTGGGTTAGGCATATTTTCCGATTCCGCCCGCATTAGGGCCTTCACATCTTCTTCCCAGCCGATCAGAATCTGATATTTTACATCCTCGGTCAGTTCGTCATCTTTAAGGACATCATGCGGCGTATCGTAAATCGCAGACGGGTCCTTCATAATCGTGTCGATATGTTCTTTTGATACAGGCATTGTTCGATCCTTTCATTTCCACTAACACGTCCAACGGAAAAAGCCCTGGATCGGTTCCTGAATTTGCTGAAAATGGGGTCAATTCTGCCGATCCGGCGTTTTCCCCACCATATTCTCAGGTTTCACCCATTCATCAAACTGCTCGGGGCTGACGAGTTCGAGATCCGCCGCCGCCTGCTTCAGTGTAAGATCATCATTAAATGCCTTTTTCGCAATTTTCGCTGCATTGTCATAGCCGATATGCGGATTGAGAGCCGTTACCAACATCAAAGATTGTTCCATCAGTCCCGCGATCCGCTCCCGGTTCGCCTCGATCCCGACAAGGCAATTCTTTGTGAAACTGTCAAGCGCATCCGCGAGCAAACCGATTGATTGCAGGACATTATAGATCAGCACCGGCTTGAAGGCGTTCAGCTCGAACTGTCCGTTCGCCCCGGCAATCGTCACCGTCACATGATTGCCCATGACTTGCGCAGCAACCTGAGTCAGGGCCTCACATTGTGTGGGGTTGATCTTTCCCGGCATGATGGAGGAACCTGGCTCGTTCGCCGGCAGACTAAGTTCACCGAGGCCACTCCGGGGGCCGCTTGCAAGAAAGCGGATATCATTGCCGATTTTCATTACGCTCGTCGCCAGAACATTGAGAGCGCCGGAAAGCTCCACCAGCGCATCATGGGCGGCAATCGCCTCAAACTTGTTTTTCGCACTTTTGAAGGGAAGGCTCGTGAGTTTCGAGATTTGCGAGATGAACTCATCGGCAAAGCCAGGGGCCGCATTGAGACCCGTGCCGACCGCCGTTCCGCCTTGGGCAAGTTCCATAACGCGCGGAAGGGTGCCGTTAAGCCTGTCAATCGCTAACTCAATCTGCCGGGCGTAAGCAGAAAATTCCTGGCCTAGGGTTACCGGCGTTGCATCCTGCGTATGGGTGCGGCCGACCTTGATGATATCGGCAAATTCGGCGGACTTGTCGACGAGCGCTTTGAGTGTCTTTTCAAGGGCGGGCCGAAGTCGGTTCGTCACCTCCATCGCGGCGGCAACTGACATCGCAGTCGGGAAACTGTCGTTGGAACTTTGCCCATAATTCACATGGTCGTTCGGATGAACAGGGTCCTTCTTGCCAATCGGCTTTCCGAGGATTTCAGCAGCCCGGTTGGCAATCACCTCATTCATATTCATGTTGCTTTGCGTACCGGAGCCGGTCTGCCAGACGACAAGTGGAAACTGGTCCATCAGCTTGCCGTCGATCACCTCATCAGCCGCAGCGATGATTGCCCTGGCAAGGTCAGCTTTAAGGAATCCCAGCTTTTCATTGGCAAGGGCCGCAGATTTTTTTTGAAGGCCGAGCGCTCGGATAAGCGGGGCCGGCATCTGTTCCATGCCGATTTTGAAATTCTGAAAGGACCTTTGTGTCTGGGCGCCCCAGTATTTGTCTACCGGAACTTCGATCGATCCCATGCTGTCCGCTTCCACGCGTGTTTTCATCATATTGATTCTCCTGTTGCCGAAATTCCGCTCCAGTTTCAATATAATAAGCAAGACAGCCGGAAACCAGCACCGGGCCACCATCGCCCCGGAAACAGAACAATTCTTCTCGCCCGTGAGACAGTATTGAAGGCATAATCTGCGAAGCTGCTCCGGGAACTCATTTTATAGTACCCCGTACGCATTCAGTTTTGAGAGAACCAGATGAATTTCGTTCTAAAAATTAGCTGCCCCGACAGGCAGGGCGTTGTCGCCGATATTGCCACCCGCCTCAGTGCAGAAAATTGCAACATCATTGAAAGCTCGCAGTTTTTTCAGCCGGATCCCGGCACCCTGCGCGAGGACGGAATCGGCCAGTTTTTCATGCGCATCGAATGTACGTCGGAAAATGCCAACGCGGATAAGCTGGACCAGGCGCTGGACGGCTTTCGCGACGCCTTCAATGCGGAAGTCACCTTGACGCCACTGCCCCATGTCATGCCGACAATCCTGATGGTTTCGAAATTCGACCATTGCCTGCAGGATATCTTCTATCGCGTGGCGACAGGCACTCTGCCGATCCGCATCGCCGCCATTGTCTCTAATCATGAGGATTCCCGGAGCGATGCAGAGCGGTTCGACATTCCCTATTATGTCTGGCCGGTAACGAAAGAGAACAAAACGGAACAGGAAGGCAAACTCGACAGCCTTATCCAGGAAACCGGCGCGGAGCTCATCGTCCTCGCCCGCTATATGCAGATCTTGTCCGATAACTTCTCGTCGCGTTATTTTGGTCAGATCATCAACATCCATCATTCCTTCCTACCCGCCTTTAAAGGCGCAAAACCTTATCACAGAGCCTGGGAGCGGGGCGTCAAACATATCGGCGCGACGGCGCATTATGTAACGCCGGATCTGGACGAGGGACCGATTATCGAGCAGGAAACGGAACGGGTCAGCCATTCCAGCGACGCGGAGGATCTTGTCCGCCGCGGACGGGATATTGAGGCGCGGGTACTTTCGCGGGCAATCCGCCTGCATGCGGAGCAGCGGGTCTTCATCAATCGGAGCCGCACGGTCGTTTTCCAGCCCTGACCGAAGTCCCTGCCGCTCATAATCTGCTCGCCCTGCGAGATCGCCGTGCCTTGCACGCGTCCATAAATTACGAAATACTGATTTAAGCTCCGCGAAGGGGTGCAAGCGGGACGGAACAAGAGAGGGAGCTCACGTGTTGGTCATACTGTGGCTTTGCAATATGTCTGCGGCTTTCCGTAGCTTGGCGCAACGGCCCGAGCATGTCATTTTGACCAACAGGAGCTATGTTATGAGCACCCCTCTTGAAACTGACACCAAGGCCCATGAAGTGCGTGAGGTTGTCGCCCGCTTTGACAGCGCCGAAGCATTCGAAACCGCCATCGAAGCTGTCGAGGAGGCAGGCATTGACCGCGCAGCCATCAACATGATGGCAAGCAGTGACGCCGTCGAGAAAAAACTCGGCCATCTCTATCGATCGACCGCCGATTACGAGAACGAGGAAAAAACGCCCGAGGCCGTCTATACAACCCGCTATGAAATGGCGGAAGGCAAAGCCGCCGCCGTTGGCATCCCGATGTATATCGGCGGGGCCGCAGGCGGGGCGGCCGTTGTTGCCTCTGGCGGCACACTCGCCATTGCGGCGCTGATCGCGGCGGCCGGGGCGGCCGCAGGGGCCGGGTTCGGCGCCCTTGTCGCGCGCTCCCTTTCCAAGACCCATGCCGACCGGCTGGAAGAACAGCTCAAGCACGGCGGCCTCCTTCTCTGGGTTGCCGTCGAGGAAGGTTCGCAGGAACAGCGTGTCATCGATATTCTCCAAAAGGCGGGCGGAATGGATGCTCACGGCCATACCATGACCCGGTACTGGGGCACGGAGAACGTGCCGCTGCATGATTTCAACCCGGATCCGTTTCTGGAAAGCAAACCGGAGTAAGAGAGCCTCTATATGACGCGACAGAACGGAACCGGACATATCCTCGGGATTGTTGCAATTGTCGGTTTATCCCTTCTGCTCGCCGGATGCAGTAGTGACAGTGCGTCCTTCATAAATCCATCCGGTCCGATCGCGGAGGCCCAGCGCTGGCATCTGATCAAGGTGACATTGCTCACCCTTATCGCCGTACTGCCGGTCATATTGCTCGTACCCTTTATTCTCTGGCGTTACCGCTATAAGAACAAGCGCGCCCGTTATCTGCCGAACTGGGAATTTTCCGCGCCCCTTGAAATCGCCATGTGGGGCGTTCCTTTCCTGCTGATTGTCATCATCTCGACCCAGCTCTGGCAAAGCACGAAGGAGCTTGATCCCTACCGTCCGATTGGCGGCGACAAACCGCCGATTGAGGTACAGGTGGTCGGGCTCGACTGGAAATGGCTCTTTATCTATCCGGAACAACAAATTGCAACTGTGGGAGAGCTGGCTTTCCCTGCCGGACGGCCCGTTTCACTTGCCCTGACGACGGATACGGTCATGCAATCCTTTATGGTACCCGCCCTTGCGGGACAGATATATGCGATGCCCGGCATGATCACGAAGCTGCATTTCAGCGCGCCCGCGCCCGGAACATTCTTCGGCGAAAATACCCAGTTCAACGGAACCGGATTCACAGGGCAGAAATTTGCGGCAAAGGCAATGAGCGAGGTGGATTTTGAGAGCTGGGTCGGGCAAGTGAAATCGACGGGGCTGCCGCTTGACCAGAAAGCATACGCGACCCTCGGAAAACGCGGAACGCGGGCCGAGGCCGTGGCCGCGCTTGGCGCGAACGGGATGCCATCCGGCGTCCTTTATTTCAATTCGGTTGATCCGGCCATGTTCCGCCAGATACTTCATAAATATCATTCCGGTGCACCGGTGCCGCCCGCTGCCCAGCCAGGGGCAAAAGATTATCTTGCCGAGGGGGAATTGATGAAAGGAGATCTCTGGTCCGCAATATTCGGCCGCCTTGGCCCGAATTCTTTCCCCTTTACCGCAGCCTTCGAAAATCCGACCACCAGCGACCTGATTGCGGCTGGCGCTGCCGCAGTTGTTGTCATCGGCGGACTTGTGGCTTTTCTCCTGATCACCTGGCTCAGGAAATGGGACATCCTCTGGCGCGACTGGCTGACCAGCACCGATCACAAGCGGATCGGTATCATGTATATTGTCCTGTCCCTTGTGATGCTTGCGCGGGGCGTGATTGAGGGCGCCCTAATGCGGTCGCAGCAGGCGTTTGGCCTCACGGGCGGATTTCTTACCCCCGATCACTTTTCGGAGCTTTTCAGCACCCATGGCACGATCATGATTTTCTTCGTCGCCATGCCTTTCGTCGCCGGTTTCATCAATTACATCATGCCGCTGCAGATCGGCGCACGCGATGTCTCTTTCCCCGTGATGAACCAGATCAGTCTCGCGCTCACCACGGTCGGGGCGGCGCTTGTCATGATCTCGCTCGTCATCGGGAAATTCTCGACCGGTGGCTGGACGGCCTATCCGCCCTATACCGGGGCTGATTTCAATCCGGGGCCCGGGCCGGACTACTGGATCTGGGCGATTGTGATTGCAGGGTTCGGATCGACGTTAAGCGGGATAAATTTCGCCGTAACCATTTACAAGGAACGCGCGCCCGGCATGAATTTGATGCAGATGCCGCTTTTCTGCTGGACTGTGCTTTGCACCGCTATCATCCTTATTTTTGCCATGCCGCCGCTCACCGTCGCGAGCCTGATGCTCGGCCTCGACCGCTATCTCGACTTTCATTTCTTCACAAACGATCTTGGCGGCAACATGATGAACTATGCCAATCTTTTCTGGCTTTTCGGCCATCCGGAGGTTTATCTCCTGGTGCTGCCCGCCTACGGCATTTATTCTGAAGTGGTCTCGACTTATTCGGGAAAGACGCTCTATGGCTATACCTCCCTCGTCCTTGCGACCATGTCGATTGCCGTTCTCTCCTTCACTGTCTGGCTGCATCATTTCTTCACCATGGGACAGGCCGCCAATATCAATATCGCCTTCGGCATTGCCTCAATGCTCATCGCCGTGCCGACGGGGGTCAAGGTCTATGACTGGATGGCCACCATGTTCCGGGGACGTATCCGGATGAGCGTGCCGATGGTCTATACGACCGGCTTTTTCATCCTGTTCGTGATCGGCGGGCTCACAGGCGTCATCCTCGCCAATCCAACCATCGATTATCAGGTGCATAACACCCTCTTCCTCGTCGCACATTTTCATAACGTATTGATCCCGGGGGTTCTCTTCGCGATGCTGGCCGCGCTCAATTACTGGTTTCCCAAGGCGTTCGGCTTCCGCCTTGATGAAAAATGGGGCTATATTTCTGCCCTTCTCTGGATATTCGGCTTCGCCTTCACCTTTTTCCCGCTTTATGTGGTCGGATTGCAGGGGATGCCGCGCCGGTCTTTCAGCTTCTCCGATCCCGCGTTCGAACCGATGATGATCGTCGCCCTTTTTGGTGCCTGCCTGATCCTTTCCGCACTTGGCGCGCTCTGCATCCAGTTCTGGGTCAGCATTCGCGACCGCGACAGCCGCCGTGTCTTTGCGGGCGATCCCTGGAACGGGCGTAGTCTGGAATGGGCAATTTCCGCTCCGCCGCCTGAATATAATTTTGCAGTTCTACCAACAGTCAAAGGCCGTGATGCCTTCACCCTCGCCAAGGAAAACGGCTATGCCTACCAGAGCCCACAAGAGTATGAGGATATCGAGCTTCCCCGCAGCACGCCGATCGGCATGATTTTCTGCGTCGGCGGCATCCTCCTTTCCATGGCGCTGATCTGGTATATCTGGTGGCTCGCTATTCTCTCGCTTCTTGCGATGGCGGTTGCCTTCATTGCCCGGAGTTTCCGGACCGATCTTACCGAAACCATTCCCGCCGCCGAAATCGAGAAAGAACATCGCGCCTGGCTTGACGCGGTGGCGAAGACACCACCCGTCACCCGTGCCGCAGAAGATGCAGCAGAAAACCAGGGGCGCGCCGCCATTGAACGTCCCGAAACGGAGGGCGCTGTATGAACCGCGAAGCCATAAAGCATCCAGGCCTCAATCTCGGAGAGCATCATGGATCGGCCCATATCGATGCGGAAAAAATCGTGTTCGGCTTCTGGGTCTTTCTGATGAGTGACCTGATCATCTTCGGCCTGATGTTCGCGACCTATGTCAGCATGTTGTCCGGTAC
Source organism: Alphaproteobacteria bacterium (assembly GCA_006226265.1). Classification (GTDB taxonomy): domain Bacteria; phylum Pseudomonadota; class Alphaproteobacteria; order Sneathiellales; family Sneathiellaceae; genus Sneathiella. The sequence goes on from SBHH01000308.1 coordinate 7,501, forward strand.
AGCGGGCGGCCCCGGTCCCGCCGATGTCTTTAACTTAAAAAGCGCCTTTATCCAGACGATGATTTTGCTCACCAGTAGCCTGACCTTCGGCTTTGGATCGCTCGCCATGCGCCATGAACATAACCCGCGCGCTCTTTTGGGCTGGCTTGCCGTCACCCTGCTGCTCGGGATTGCCTTTCTCTATTTCGAGGGCCGCGATTTCACCGATATGTTCGCGAAAGGCGCAACGCCGATGCGAAGCGGGTTTCTGTCCGCCTTCTTCGGCCTCGTGCCGCTGCATGGCCTGCATGTCGCCTCGGGCTGTCTCTGGATTATCCTGATGATGGTTCAGATCGGGGTGTTCGGCATGATCCCGATGGTCAAGACGCGGATTTTGCGGCTCGGCCTTTTCTGGCATTTCCTCGATATCGTCTGGATCGGAATTTTCTCAATCGTCTATCTTGCGGGGCTGGCATGAGTGACCATGATCTCGATTACAAACGGGAGCTTAAATCCTATCTTCTGGGCTATGGCCTTGCGCTTCTCCTGACGATCATTCCCTTCGCGCTGGTCGCCTGGGGGGCACTCACCTTTTCGACCGCCCTCATGATCATCGGCCTTCTCGGTCTCCTTCAGATCGTCGTGCATTTCCGCTTCTTCCTGCATATCGATCTGTCGCGCCAGAAGCGGGAGGATCTGCAGCTCATCCTTTTCTCCGCCCTCCTGCTCATCATCATGGCGAGCGGGACGATCTGGATCATGGGTAACCTGATGAGCAGGATGCATTAAGCCTGTGGATCGATCAAATATTGAGGGCTTTGCGGATCAGGCGCCCTCTAATCCGCTGACGGAAGCTGGGACGGCTTGGCAGGGTCAAAGTTTCAATGTCCGTCGGCGAGGTGGTCAAAAGTTCATAGCCGTTCCGGGTCACAAGAACAGTATCGGAATGACGTACACCCCCAAAGCCATCGCAATAAATGCCGGGCTCGTTACTGATGACCATATTCTCCTCAAGAACATGATCGCTTCCTTCCGCAATCCATGGCGCCTCATGCGCGCCAAGTCCAAAGCCGTGCCCCGTCCGATGCAATCGCTCCTCCGGCATCAAAAATCCTTCCGACGCCAAAAATTCGTTGGCTGATCTGTCTATTTCGGCACAGCTCTGTCCAGGGCGGATCATTGCGAAAATACGTCTGCGCGCTTCCATCATTGCTGCGAAGGCCGCCCGCGACCATGAATCAGGTGATGCGGTAAAGAAAGTGCGCTCGACCTCCGCCGAATAACCGTTGACACGCGTGAGAACAAGGGCGACATGCGGTCCCGCCTTCAATGTATCAGAAAACTCTGGAATGGAATGCGGTTGGCCACTTCTGGGGGCAGCCCAAGGGGCCATCAGAACGCTGGAGTTGACCGGATCATAATCCGCCACTTCACGGATCATGGCTTGAGTGACTTTGCTCGTCTGGGCGAAACCCTCAACGGTTAGTGAACCATAGTAAGCGGCTTTAAGAAGGCGATACAATGCCATATCCGCGAAGCGCCCTGCACGGCGGA
>SBHH01000190.1 GCA_006226265.1 Alphaproteobacteria bacterium
GCAGCATCTGTGATTTCAGAGCCGAATCCAACAAAATCCCAAAAAGCCCGCAAAATAATGGGGCAAATCTGGCCGTGGCAATATTTATAGGAACTTCCCGTGACGGTTTGATGACAGCGGAAATCAATTACCGGCGGGGCAATCTGTGCTAGGATCGGGCCATGGAAAACCTGCTCTCCCTCGCCGCCGTCACGCTCGCGCTTGTTGCCATTCCCGGGCCGAATGTCGCGCTCACTGTCGCTCATTCCATTCGCCATGGCCGGGCCCGCAGTCTTGCGACTGTCGCCGGGATCGGTCTTGCGCTCAGCAATACAAAATAGCGTCTGAACGCAAAAAAGCGGCGGCGAGGTTTTCCCCGCCGCCCTTTCTGTCTCCCCCTTGCCGGCGTCAAATGCCGGAGAGTTCTCTTTCCTCATCGAGGAAACCGCGATGCCCGCGATAGCGCTCGCTGAAGTCAAGCGCCCGGCGCCTTCCTTCCTCCTCCATCGTGAAGGCGTCCTCCCCGGCGGGCGGGCCGTCATGCGGACGCGTCGCGCCGTCACGCCAGATACAGCCCTGCAGGACCTCATGGACCGGGAAATTGTCATTGGCCCCGTCCTCCTCCTCATCGGCCAGGAAGAGATAGGCCTCCTCGGCGCTCCCCCCTCCTGCAATTTCCTGTTCCAGGATGTCCCAATCCCCTGTTTTTCCCGTGACAACTGACATGATGCTACCTCTCGTCTGATTGGACATATGCGGTTTTTCGCAGTCCGGCGCGATGCTGCCTGACGCCGGACAGATAGGCATTCATTGAATGCCCGAAGGCCGGCAGGCGCACCGGCCGTCCGATATGGACATAGCGATCCTGGAATTCCGGATCGCTGCCCGAAACCGTGCCGCGAAACGGCAACCGGGCGAGGAAATCACACCGGTTGATATAGCGGACGACCCGGATGCCGGGGCCGAACCCGTCTGCGAAATCACGGTTGCCGACACGCGGGCAGGCAAAGGCGAAAACCCGCCGCGCATCGAGGAGCGGCGCGGCCAGAACCGCCATCGCCGCCCCCATCGAATGCCCGGCAAGCACCAGATCTCCCTCTCCCTTGACCGCGCGCTGAACGGCGGAGATGAGCTGCCAGAGAGCCTGGTGATAGCCCTCATGAACCAGCCCGTCCCCCGCCCAGGGCACGAGATCGGTGGACAGGTTGGCGCGGTAGGACCGGCTTTCCCGTCCGAACAGGGTCGTGCCGCGAAAGGCGACCACCCGTTCGCCATCACGCCGCCCGATCCAGGCGAGATGCCCGCGGTTCTCGATCCTCTGGAAATCGAAGCCGAGCCGCCGCGCCCAGCCCTCCCCCGCCGGATCATAGGCGATCTTTGCCGCGACCGCCGCCTCGAACGGCGTCATCCGTCATCCGCATTCCTGTTATGGCCGACATTGCCGGCGATCATATTAAGGATTTTCGAGATCTGGTTGACCAGTTCATTATCCCACTGGGTCGGCGTCAGCGCGGTGACGACAGTGGCCAGCGTGACCATGGCCGTCAGCACCTCGAACGCCAGCATGACGGCGGACTGAATATTTCCCGCCCCTAAAAGTGCTCCCAATTTTTCCTCCTGTTGCTGCTAAAGATTGAAAGGTTTGAAGGTTTGTCCGAGCCAGACGGCAAATGTAGTTAACGCCGCCGCAAGGCTCCCTGTGATGCCGATAACACGGAGCGCCCCGCGCCCCATGCTGACCTGCTGCGTCAGGCCTTTCACGTCATCGCGCAGCTCCACCATGTCGAGATGGAGATTCTCGATCCGCGCCCGCATGGCGCCGATTTCCCGTTCCAGTGCTTCCATGACTTATCCCCTTATTCGACCACCTGGATACTGAACCAGCAGGACACATTGCTGTCCACGGTTCGGCTGCCGCCGCTGTTCTGCCAGACACCGATTTCGAAATAGTCGCCCTCCGTCACGCCAAGGACCGGCGAGAGGAGCGTCTGGAAGGTGGGTGTCGTCTGCGCCGCCATCGACTGGACGGGCCGGCCGTCGAAGCTGGCCGCACCGTTCTTGTTCACGTAGCACTGACGGATGCCGCTTGAGTTGCTGCCCCAGCGGATTTGCGCGGTGAGGACGGCTTTCGTGATACCGGCGGGCACCGTCAGGCGGCTCGGGTTGGTGACGCTTTCATGAAAGCCGTTCGTATCGTAGCTCTCGCTGTCCCAGTCAAGGATGGTGTCGGTGGAGGTCGGGATCGTCTGATCGGCGGAAAGCAGCACCAGTGCACCGGAATGGGCGGCGCTCCCGCTTCCCCCTTCGGCAAGGCTGTCGGTAAGCGAATAGATATCCGTCCCGTCGCAATAGAAGAGCCGGGTTTCCCCGTCCGGCACCTGACCGGAGGCGCCGCTCGCCGTCTTCACGGTTGCGATCTCCCCGCTTCCGTTACTCACCATGAAGGGGCGCTTGATCGCGGGCACGATAAAATCGAAGGCGGCGGGCGGCGTGCCGCCGATGACATGGTGCCAGGCCTCCCTGAATTCGGCATCGGAGAGCGTGATATCGCCCGATCCCGGATCGTGATCGGTAATATCCTCGCAGAGCGCCGCCTCCAGCTTCGCATCCGCATCGTTCGAGGTGACATAGGCGAGCGCCTGGGATTCGGCGATCTGCGGTAAATCCAGTTGTGACATCAGACAATCTCCGTTGCCGGGACGCCCCGGCCGATGGTTTCGGACAGTTGGTAAAGGGTGAGGGTGAGTTCCGGCACGGCCGTCTCGCTCGCGCCGAAATCCGCATTGAACCCGGCAAGGGAATAGGTGTAGGCCGCCTCGCCGCTCACATATTTCGAGACGCTGGCGCCGCCGTAAGTGAAGACAAGCTCGTATCGCTCGCTCGCCTCGGATAAGGGCGGGACGGAGGAAAGGCTGCCGCCGCCGATCCGGGTCCGGCGCACCCAGGAAAGCGCGAGATCGCCGCCGGTACGGTCCGCCTCGATATGGACGGGCGCATAAGGCTGCAAATCCCGGCCGGTCAGCTTTTTGACGACGACCGGCGCTTCCTCGATCAGGCGGCCAGCACCCACGGCCTTGAACCTTCGCGGAAGGTTGAGTTCCGCGAGATCCGCAAATGCGCCGCCGATCCCGCCTTCACGAAGAAGAAGCGCCCGCTCCCCCGTCTTGTGAGTGGAAACCGCATCCTCCGTCCCCCGGCGGCCCCGAAGGAACGTCGAGAGACGATAACTGCCATCCGCATTCAAGGTGACATCCGCGAAATTCACAATCTCGTTGCCGATCAGGAGCGCGTTGTCCCCATTCAGGAGCATCGCTTCCGATATGCTTTCAAGCTCGCCTCCCCCGCTCACCATGCGGATATCAACGAAGGAAGTCCGGTCCGTCGTGAAGGGGCTCAACGTCGCAGAAAGCGCGTTTAAGGTCACGCCCCAGACGGCCTCCCCCGTGACGGTGCCTTCAAGGGAATAGCTTTCCTCATCAAAGGCGGAATAGAGCGCCCCGCCGCTCCAGCCGGATTGATAGCCGTCCATCGCGAAATAGAAGCGGCTGCCGCTTGCCGCCGTCGCATCCCGGTCACGGAGGAGCGGCAAATCGGGGAGGAACAATTCGGCAAGGCTGCCGCGCCGGATAAGGACCTGCTGATAGCCGCTGCCGGTCTCGCCGCTCAATTCATCGGTCCCTGCAAAGGGTGCGAGGGTGACGGCCTCGGCCTCCAGCGTCATATCCGCGCCGAAATGCGACTGCATCAGGCGGACGGGCGCGGACCGCCCGCCCAGCGTCACCGTCACCACATCGGCGGGATCGAGAGCGAGATATTTAATCGGCAAAGCCGCCCCCAGAATCTGCCGCTCCGCCCAGGCGTCATAAAGGCTCCGGGCGGCGGCGCTCCGCGCCTGATCGGCAAAAAGCGCCATCGGCAGTTCCCGCGCGAGGCGATTCCGCCCGAACATGGTCGAGACCGGCTTGAAGGCGCGTTTCTCCGACTGGGTGCCCGCCTGATAGCCCGCATCCGCCGCAAGGTAGGAAAGGGAAATCCGCTCCGGCAGCTCGCTTTCCTGCAGGCGGCGGAGATCAGGAGGGCTCAGCATGTCGCCATCCGCGATCACAATGCCGGAGGCAGATTGATTGCGCGGAATAAAGTTGATTTTATCGTCGCTCTCGACCGCATCGAAAAAGCCGTAATGGCTGAGCGGGCTAAGCGCATCCGCGACCGACATGGGGCGGTTGACGACATAGCCCGGCACCTCGGCATCGAGCGCCGAGACATCGATATCGCTCGGCATAAGCCCCGCCCGGGCGGAAAGATCGGCGACAATTTCTGCCAGATCGGCACTTTCCCCGCCCCGGCGACGAAGATAAAGGCGCTTCAACCCGATGGTTTCGTTAAAGGCGAGCAGGCTGTCACTCGCGGCATCGTAAATGCCGTTCACGCTGGTCGAGACGCCCGCAAAGTCATAAAGATCGACCCGCTCCGTCTCCTCCAGCGTCTCGGCGCTCAAATAAACCGCGTAGCGGCCCGCGCTGATGAAGACAAGCTCCGATCCGTTCGTCCTATTGACGAGGGAGAGCCGCCCGCTCAGATCCGCCACGTCGCGGCTTGCCGTAATGCTTAAACTGATTGTCGACCATTTGAACAGACGATAGTCGTTCTGGAAGACAAGCTCCCGGCTGGCCGGCAGATAGCCCACAAGATTGGTGATATTATTCGTCTCGCTGTCCGTCCCGCCAAGCGGGGTGAGATCGGCGGCGGGGACCGTGTAAATGCCGCTCGTAACGTGATAGTCGGTGCCCTCAAGCCCCGCCGCACCATAGAGGGAGACGGCGACGATCTCCAGATCGGAAAAAGCCGGTCCGGTTGCCCAGCCCGACATGGCGACCCAGGCAACCTCTGCCTCGTCCGTCACCGCGCCGGTGCAAACGCGTGAGGAGGTCGGAATAACCTCCTCCACCCCGAGATCGGAATTGAAGACAACAATCTGATAGCTCTGCTGCGATCCCGCGACCTGAAAGGCCGCGCCCGTCGCACCGGCCAAAATGTCGGTGGACCAGGTAACGGCGCCAACACCTGTCGGGAGATCCGCGGTGGCGGTGATTTGCAAGCTGTTGCCATCGACGCGGGACATCTGCCGCCCCGCGAGAAGGCCTGACCCCGTCCCGATCCAGAAAGTACCGCTCCGATCGCGCGAAAAGCCCCGCGCGCCATCGGGAAGGCGCGGGAAATCCGTGCCAATAGTGGCGCTCGCCGTTTCCTCCAAAGTCTCAAGGTCGATCTTCCGCACCCTATCGACGCTGTCCACCACCTCATAACTCCAGGCGAGACCGCGCATCTCGTCATAGGCGAAGGAGGATGCATCAACGGAAGAAATCGGGCTCATTTCCAGCGGATAAGCATTGAGGCCCGTTTCGGTCACCAGTACCTCGATATTCGGAAGGCGGTTGCCGTAGTTCGTGAGGGAGAGATCATCGAAGACAAGATAGCAAAGCCCGCGATAGGCGGGCACATTGCCCGCGCCCTCCTCCGCCTCCATGATGCTGTCGGGAAGCTGGTCTTCGTCTCCCTTATAGAAACGAAAACGGAGATCGTCGGCGATCACTGTCCCGGCGGCGGAGGCATCATAAATCACCTCCCCGTCCGCCCAGATTTTCAGAAGCGCCGCCATCGGCCCTTCGCAAATCCCGACGGCGAAACTGGTGTAGTAGTGATAACCGGTTACGGAACTGCCGCCCGCCCCGCCCTTGCCGCCGCCCGTCGTGGCGGTCACGGCTTCGCTTCGAAGCGGCCCGGCCCAGATGATATTGCCCGCGAGGCGCATGGTGCCATAGACGCGGGGGATGGAGGCACCATAGCTCGCCCCGGTGATTTTGAGATCCGAGAGGCGCGGGCCCGTGCCATTCCCCCCGTCTTCCGGAAAAAGCACACGGCCCAGCGCCGTACCGACAAGCCAGCCCGCGCCCGCGCCAACGCCCGTGACCGCCCCGATCCCCGCGCCGACCATGCCCAATGCCAATGTTGCCATCAGTCCTGCTCCTTCAGTGAAAAGACGGCAACCGGCGCGCCATAAACCGCAAGTGGCTCCTCCACCACCTGCCGCCTCCGCGCATGAGCATGGATCACCGTTTCCGTGGTATCTTCACGCGCGAGAAAGCCGACATGAACGGGAAATCCACACTCTTTAAAAAGACCGATATCGCCATTTTTCCAGTTGGTTATGGCGCTCAATTGAAGTTCTCTGGAAAGAATATCGAAAAGCCGCCGCCCGTCCTGCCGACGGCGATATCCGGTCTCGTCCTTGACGGAAAGCCCAAGCTCCCGCGCGATCATGACCAGGAGGCCCACGCAATCGACGCCCGACGCACTCCGACCCTGATGCCGCCAGGGCGTGCCGATCCAGCGCCGCGCGGCTGCGATGATGTTCGCGCCGTCAGTCACCGCTCCCTCCCGTGAGCAAGGCGTCGGTGCCCGGCACATGGGGGAAGCCCCGGAAATTGACGACATTGTCAAAGCGTGCCTTGCAGGTCGAAAAACGCTTGTCGCAGCCTGCGAAAAAAGAGACCGCGTCCCCTTCCGCCACCTCGAACGGCATGTCGAGGAAAAGGGTGAGCCGTTTCTCATCGCGCGACCAGGAGCGGATTTCCCCGCTCCGGTTCGCATTCGCACCGCTTGTGAAGGTGAGGATACCACCCGCAAGCAGGCCGTCTGCGCCGTCATATTCGGCAAGCGTAAAATCGCTCCGGGAGGTAACGCTCGCGATCTCGTCGGTGACGGTCAGGGCCTCGATATCAACGCCGCAACTGGCATCGCCAAGATCGGCGCGGCAAAGCGGCTCATAAAGCTCCCCCACCTCATGGAGGAAGGCTTGCGACAGCCCGCGAAGTTCCGCCGTGAAGGCTCCGTCCTTCGCCGACACCTCCCCCAGCCAGCCCTTCCGGAGCGGAATGACGCCCATCGAGATATCCTGCCAGTTGACGAGGAAAATCCGCACTTCGGCATAGTCGTAAAGACCGGAGAAAAGGTCCGTCTCGCTGATCACCTCGCTGGAAAGCGCGCCGATGAGATCGAGGTTATCGACGGTAAAGCCCGCCGCATTGGCGATGGCCGAGCGGGAATATCCGCTCGCGGCGAGATAGGTTTCCCCCTCCACCTTGAGATCGCGATCGAAATCGGTGAAGAACATCGTGGCGCCGTCCTGACGGGTGAGCGCCCAGCAGGTGGCGAGCGTCGTCACCTCGCCTGCGATATGCGCGCCCATCGCCGTGCTTAATATTCTCACAGCCGGACCTCCACGAGTTTGATGCTTTGCCAGTGATGAATGTCGGGGCCTGGAATGGCGGCCTGCATGAGATCGGTATCGAAGCGAACCGGCACATCGAATTCGCAAGAGACGCTGATTTCCACATCGCTTTCCGGGGCCGTATCGAAGGTGAGGAGGCCCGTCGTCTCGTCGACCGACCAGCCGCTTAAAAGCGAGGTGCCGTCCACCCAGACCAGAGCCGTATCCGCAACGATCTTTTTAAGCGGCCGGTCATAGGCGGGCGCGATTTCACCCACATCCACATAGCGCTTGAAAATCTGGAACTCCGTGGTCGCACCGTCGCCCGTCCCGATCTGCTGCTGCGCCATCTCGAAATCCGAGAAGTCCTTCAGGCGAAAGCCATAGGCCCGCCCATAGCGCGCATGGAAAAAGGCGAGCACAGCGGCCCAGTCCTCCCCCCGGCTCGGGCTGATATCGAAGCTGTATTCGCGCCGCGCCTCGGCCCAGTTGATATTGCGCTGCTCGAAGCCGGAATTGAGGATCTGCACGGTGGTCGAGAAGCGCGGGCCGCCACTCGCCCCGTAGGAAATCCGGGTCGGAAAACGTATTTCGTGAAAGCTCATGGGATCATCCGTTCCGCCGAAGGCTGCGCTGCGCCTGCCGGAGCGCTTCGCCCTGGATTTGCGACTGGCTCCGTCGAAAGCTTGCCGCATCCGGCGTTGAAATATTGAAGGCCATATTGATGACCGGCGATGGCGCGGCCGCCGCGCCCTGCCGCTGCTGCGCCGGTGTTTCGATGGTGACCCGCTCCCCCTTCGAGAGACGGAGCGGCACGATGTTCTGATCGATCCCGGCCCGTCCGCCCACGGTAAATTCCCCGCCGCCCGCGAAACCCGGAATGAGACTGCTGCTGCCCGCGCCACCGAAGAAGGCGCTGCCGAGGCTTTCAAGGAGGCCCGCAAAGCCGCTTCCCGTTGACCCCGATGTGCTGCCAACAAGGGCTTTGGTGCCGAGACGAAGAAGATCGCTCTCCAGCCCTTTCAGCACCGATTTGAAATCCTTGCCCGAGATGACCAGCTTCCCGAACGCACGAGAGAGAGCGGAGCCGAGCCCGTCCGCGAGCCTCTTCCCGCTTACCGACAGCGCCGTCATCTCCCCCGTTGCGGCGGCGAGACCCTTCTGCAAATCATCGACAAGGCCGCCCTTTTGCGGGAGGGCAAGGCCGCTTTTGAGAGAGCCCAGCGTCGCGTTGAGGCGCTTTGCCTCCTGCTCCGCTTTCCGGCTTGCCCCGCTCAAATCCTGAAGGCCCCTGAAAGCGCCGTTGAGATCGCTGGTAAATCCCGATATTTCAGTTTGTTGCACCATATTTTTAATCCTTTAGATGGATTCTTCCCGTGCCTTTTCCGCGACCTCGAACAGCCGGAGCAGGAGGCGGATTTCAAAGGGCCGCGCCGTCATGCCGAAGCGCGCCTCGATCTCCGCCTGCAGGCCTGCCCCCGACCCTTCTGCAAAGTCCGGGAGAAGCACACAAAACCAGTCCCAGAGATGGGAAAGCGCGGTGGGCGGACCGGCGGGGACGTCTCTCAACCCCGGCCGGTCCGTCGCGCGGGCCACCTGCCGATGCGCCGCGCGGCGGGTGATCCCCGGCCCCACCTCCGCCGCCAGCCACAGCTCATGCTCCG
>SBHH01000079.1 GCA_006226265.1 Alphaproteobacteria bacterium
TGGCGGCACAAGACGACCAAAGGTTTTTGAAGATATTCCGGTGAGCCATATCGCCCATACGGAAGACGCGATCGATTTTAACGCCTTTCGGGGTAAATCTGTTGTCGTAATTGGCGGGGCGGCCTCGGCGGTTGATAGCGCGGCTGTGGCGCTCGAAACCGGGGCAAAAGAGGTGCATCTTTTGATGCGCGCCCCGGAAATCCCGCGTATCAACAAGTTCAAAAGTACGGTTTATCCCGGATTTATGAAAGGATTTCAGACCCTTCCCGATGCGCTCCGCTGGCAGTTTTTGCGTCATGGCCTTAAATCCCGTGTCGCGGCGCCTCGAGGATCAATGCTGCGCTTAAAGGAATTCAATAATTTCCATATTCACTGTGGAGCGGACATCAAACGCGCGGAAATGACGACAGCAGGTGTTCGATTGGAAACGCCAAAGGGCGCGTTCGAGGCGGACTTCATTATCCTCGGCACCGGCTATGCCATTAACATTGCGGCTCAGCCGGAGCTTCAATCAATCGCGGATAAAGTGTTGCTTTGGCGGGACAGATATACACCGCCCGAAGATCAGGCGTTTGAGGAATTGGGCGGTTATCCCTATCTCGGACCTGGCTTCGAATTTCTGGAAAAAGAGGATGGCATCGCGCCCTACCTAAACCGCATTCATCTTTTCAACGCCGCCACCACTTTAAGCCATGCTCCCATCAGTAGCGATATCCTGGGCGTCAATATCGGCGCGAGCCGTCTTGTCGACGCGCTCACGAAAAAGCTTTTCGTTGAAGGTGCCGCCGATCATCTCGCCGATTTCGAAGCCTATAACGACCTCGAGCTCCTCGGCGATGAGTGGGATTGATAAAGAAGTATTCCAGACTTCAGGTATGAGAAAATAGGAAGTTTTATTTTCCAAGCTTTTCCCGCAAAGTCCCCGGAAGGATCCGCCGCAAGGTATTCTTGGCCCGGATATGTTTGTAACGGTCTTTTGTCCAGTTGAACATGTGCTGATACCTATCTGGAACCTTTTTCAATTCACTGTCGCTGATATTGACCGGCGGGCGATTTTCATAGCCCCAGAAGTCGCGGAACCAATTTCGATGAAATGTCATATAAAGAAGCGGGCGCATGCGGTCGGAGTGATTGGCGCCGCCTCTGTGAACCAGCCGTGAATCCGTTACCAGAATTGAACCTGTTCGGACTTCCGGGTCTATACTGCTGATTTTATCGGCCTCTTCGGCGTTTTTGCATTTGTGACTGCCCGGCCAGACCTTGGTGCAGCCGGTTTCCAGTGTGCAATCGACAAGCGGAATGAGGGTCGTGATGGAATAAGGGGGCACATTCACGTCGAAAGTATAGTCCTTGCCGAAAATCGGCAGCGCATCGCGATGAAGATGCTGATCCGGTGCGCCGGGGAAGGAGGCAACAGAACTCATTGCGGCCAGAATATAATCCTTTTCCAGGAAATGCTGCATGAAGGGCACGACGAGGGGGCTGGCGTAAAAGGCCGGATCGTTAAAGGGTCCTTCTACATCCACTGTGAAAAGCGGCCGTCGATCACGCCAGTTCGTGCTGTGAAGAAAGTTTTTATACCGTTTCTTGTAATGCGTATCGAGCTTTTGCAGAAATGCGGGGCTATAGACATTTTCTAAGCGGACAAAGCCGTGCTCAGTAAAAAGCTTCGCCGCTTCTGCGATATGAGCTTTGTTCGGAGCGCCGGAATCCCTCTCTTCATCACTGAAAGTGATACTAGGAATCAAATCACGATCGTCACTGCCGGTAGTCATTTCCATCTCCGGTATTTTAACTATACTCTCCGTCTCATCTTTATGACGATACTGTTAAAATTGAGTATATACAGTTGCCAATTTTTACTTTTCATGATCAAATTATTAGTCTTGTACTATTTCGTATCAACCGCGTTTAGCCTGCTCATGATTGTACCGTGAAGAACAGGGAAATTTAAAGAGACAAAATATGATTTTTATATCGAGATTTATTCAGTCAGACCACAGCATTTGGTTTTTCGTTGCATTCGCGTTAGCGGTTCAGGCGGCTTTTGTCTACGCCGTGGCAAACGACATATTGCCTGAAAATTATTATGCGATGGGCCGTTTCTATATACTTCTTATTCTTGCATCGATCTATACTTTCTTCCGAAAGGGTGTAGAGGGATTGAAGAAATTGATCCGCCCGATGCTAGTCTGGAAAATTTCCATCTGGTGGTATCTTTTTGCGGGTTTCTGGCTGATGGCCTTTGCTATCCTGATCCTGTTTTTCAAAAATCTGATGAATGGAGAGCCCTTTACCGCCATTCCGCTGACCTTCACAATGTTCGATAATTTCAAGTTGCTGAAGGGCATCTTTCTTGCCTCGATCATTGAAGAGATTGTCTGGGTCGGCCTCATTCTGACGGCACTTCAGAAATGGTTCCCGCCACTCGCGGCCAGCTTTATTCTTGGGATATTCTGGTATCTCTGGTGGGTTCCGATCATCATCTACGGGGAGGCGGTTATCCCTAACCTGCCGGTGGCCATTCTCTGGTTCCATTATCTTGGCATCGCCGCAACCTGTGCCTGGGTTTATTACCATACAAAAAGTGGTCTGATCGTCGCCTTCATGCAGATGCTGACGAACGCGGTTTCCCTCGTCGTGCCGATCCTGCCGCATTTATCGGACATGCCGACATACATCACTTTTATCATCGGAAAATTTATCGTCGCGGTTCTGCTGTTCATGTTGTTTGGCCCGAAACCTTTATTTAGACGGGAGCAAAAACTCGCCTATTAGGCTCTTACCTTTCAGAACTGTCCGGATAAAAATAAGGCGATTGCGATCGCCTTATTTTTCCGCAATTTCGATCTGCCTTTCGATCGCATGGGCAAGGTTTTCAACCACATCGTCAGAGAGGATGTCGAGATGATTGCCGACGAGTTGCACCTCATAAATCTCCCGCTCGACGAATTTCTCCCACCCGTAGGTGGGTTTAAATTCATGAATATGCTCTTCATAGAGCGTCTGCGGTGAACTCCGGAAGAGCGTAATACTACCGTTATAGGCGCCCCCCTGATATCTGTTGGCACTTTTCAGCCAGTCGGCTTCCAGCATACGCAGGCGGTAGCGGTAGGGCGACAGCCTTGTCAGCAGCCGGGTTCCGCGAACGGAAAGGCCGCTATTGCGGATTTTGGCCTTTAGCCGGTTCATGAAAACCCCAACCCCTTCCTTGCGAAGCTTGCTTATTTCATACATCAACCGCTGCACGGGCTCGGATTCAAACGACGGGTGGAAACCCGGTGCCCAGGTATCGATAATTCCGACAAAGGCCACTTTTTCGCCGCGGTTTTGCAACTGACGTGCAATTTCGAAGGCAGTCAATCCGCCTCCGCTATAGCCAGCAATATGATAGGGTCCGCTTTCCTGATGGCCACGGATATATTTGATATGCTCGGCGGCCATTTCCTCGATGCTTTCGCGTGGCGTATGGCCAAGAATCCCACGGGTCTGCAGACCAATCACCGGACGGTTCTTGCCGAGTGCCTGACCGAGGGCCCAGAGTTCCAACGCATTGCCGCCCTTGCCGCAAACGATGAAGACAGGTCGGCCCGATCCGCCTGGGTGAATGACGGTCGTCGTGCTCCAATCCTCTTCTTCGGATTCGCTTTTCCGGTTTAGATCCTCGCCGAGTTTTTCCGCCAGCGTCTGAACCGTCGGGTTCATGAAGAGGGTCGAGATCGGCAGATCGAGAGAATATTTCTGACGGATCTGATGGAATAGCCGGACGGCGAGCAGCGAGTGACCACCAAGCTCGAAGAAGTCCGCATGCACGCCGATATTGTCGATATTGAGAACTTTTCGCCAGATCTCGACCAGTTCTTCTTCCAACTTCGTCGTGGGCCGCGTTTCATCACGGGCGACGAGGTTGAGGTCAACCTTTGGCAGTTCCCGGTAATTTACCTTCCTGTTCGGCGTAAGCGGCATTTCGTCAATCGGTGCGACGACCGACGGGATCATGTATTTCGGCAGCCGCTCGCCAAGTTTTTCAAGGATATCGCTATCCGAGAAGACGTTGCCAGGCTCCTGCACCACGTAGCCGATGAGACGCTGATCCCCCGGTGTTTCCTCGCGCGCGATGACGGCGGCCTGCTGGATACCATCCAGTTCTTCAAGCGCTGATTCAATTTCCCCAAGCTCGATCCGGTATCCGCGCACCTTCACCTGACGGTCAACACGGCCAAGACATTCGAGATCGCCGCTTGGCAGCCAGCGGGCCAAATCGCCCGTCCGGTAAATCCGCGCGCCTTTCGCATCGCTGAACGGATGGGCGACGAAACGCTCCGCCGTCATTTCCGGCTGGTCGAGATAGCCACGGGCTAGGCCTTCACCGCCGATATAAAGCTCACCCGGCACGCCACGCGGCACGGGGCGCATATCCGCATTCAGGATATACACCTCCGTATTGGCAATCGGCTGGCCGATGGCGATCGCGATCGTGTCCGGATCGATCTTTGCAACCGTCGACCAGATGGTTGTCTCGGTCGGGCCATACATGTTCCAGAGCGCCTTGCATTTATGCACAAGCCGCGCGCCCAGTTCCTGAAGCAATGCTTCCCCGCCGCAAAGCGCGGTAAGCTGTTCATTCCCCTGCCAGCCGCTGTCGAGCAGCAGCCGCCAGGTCGCGGGCGTTGCTTGCAGCATGGTGATGCCGTGATCCTCGATCAGACGCGCGAGCCGGTCGCCGTCATAGGTATCCTCCTGCCGGGAGAGCAGGAGGCTGCCGCCGACGGAAAGGGGAAGGAACAGCTCCAGTACCGCGATATCAAAGGAAATGGTCGTCACGGCGAGCAGCCGGTCGTCTTTCGTGAAGCCGGGCGTCTCCGCCATCGAGGTCAGGAAGTTCACGACGCCGCGGTGGCGCACTTCAACGCCCTTCGGCTTGCCGGTCGAACCTGAAGTATAGATGACATAGGCGAGCGGATCCGCATCCATATTTGCGGCTGCCGGATTGGCATCGCTTTGTGCGGCTAGATCTTTTGCATCCCGATCAAGGCAAATATTGGCAATGCCATTCGCCCCGAGATTGGGAAGGATATCCGCCTCGGTCACAAGGGCCTTCGACTTGCTGTCGGCAATCATATAGCTCAACCGGTCCGGCGGGAAATGCGGATCGAGCGGGACATAGGCCGCGCCCGCTTTCAGAATACCCAGCATGCCGACAAGGATATTGAGGTTCCGCTCGACACAGAGGGTGACAAGATCGCCGGCCTTTATCCCTTTACTCGCAAGCATATGAGCCAGCCGGTTCGCGCGGGCATTGAGCTCCCCATAGCTCAGTGTTTCTTCAGCGGTCTTCTCGCTTGCGGGCAGCGTGACGGCGATGGCGTCCGGCGTCTCTGCCGCCATTTTCTCGAACAGCTGATGAACGCCGAGATCGGCAGGGAAATCCCGGTAAGTATTGATTTTGGGTGCGCCGCTTTCCGGCCGCTTCGCATCGAGACCGGAGATTAGCCGGTCGATGGTGACATCGGGGCTGTCGGCGATCTCCGCAAGCAAGTCGTGGAAACCCTTGATATGCTGACGGATCGTTGCATCCTCAAAGAGATCGGTATTATAGCTCCATTCCATCCCGACCTTGCTGCGGTCATCAAGGATGCTAAGGAAAATCTCGAAATGCTCCTGACTGCGCGGGTTCGCGACGAATTCCGTTTCAAGCCCGCCGAATTTCATGGCAGAAAGATCAATGCCGTTATCGAAGTTGAACACGATGGGCGTCAGCATGACGCGCGATGGATCGCGATGGATTTTGAGGTTCTTGATCAGCGTACCATAGGTGTAATGCTGATGATCGAAGGCATCCAGCATGGCGCCGCGCAAGGATTTGAGATAGCCGCCAAGCGTCATGTCATTGCCGATATAGCTTCGGATCGGCAGAAGATTGACGCAATGGCCGACAACGCCTTCCATCTCGCGCGCCGATTGACCGGAGGAGGTCATGCCGATTACCATGTCATGCTGTCCGGTCAGGCGATAGACATAGAGATTGAAGGCCGCAAACAGAATGTTCACAAAGGTACATTTTTCGCGGGTGCAGACGGCGCGAAGCCCCTTGGCAACCTCCGCGTTGATCAGGCTGTCGATCCGCGCCCCGTTTGAGGTTTTGAGCGAGGGATGCGGCCGGTCCGTCGGGAAATCAAGGGTTGGGACATTGCCGCTGAACTTGTCGAGCCAGTATTTTTCGGATTCTTCGAATTCATGGCTGAGCTGCCATTGCCGTTCGACCCGGGCATAGTCGATGATGCTCTGGGCGGGGCCGAGGTCGGGTTCAGTCCCTTGCCGAAGCGCCGTGTAGAAGGCGCCGACATCGTGCATGATGACGTCAATCGACCAGCCGTCGCAGACGATATGATGCGCGGTGATGATCAGCGCATGGCTGTCCTTTTCCTGCGTCACCAACTGGGCGCGAACGTACGGCCCGTTGATATGATCGAAGGGAATATTTACTTCGTCCTTCAGGATCTGCGCCATCTTTTCTTTGCGCGCCACTTTGTCAAGGCCGGAAAGATCGACATGCGGAATCTCGATTTCAAGGTCCGGTCCGATCAGCATTTCCATGCCATCGGGCGTGAAGCGGCTGCGAAGGGCATCATGGCGCTGGAAGGTGCGTTTCACGGCCTCCCGGATCGCAGCAGTATCGAGGACCCCCTTCATCCAGAGTGTGACGGATTCATTATAGGCGGTGGAGGCGGCCGGATTGATCAGCGTCGCCATCCAGATTTCTTTCTGGGATTCCGTGGTCGGAATACTGATCGCCGCAAGGTCGAGCGGTCCGTCCGGCGCCCGGCGCGTGGGATCGGTCAGGACAGGCGGCGGGCTCAAAAGGGCAGGCGCAAGCGGCGCGATCGCGGCGCTGTCCGCATCTTCCGCGAAGAAACCGGCGCTTAACAGCTCATCTGCCGATTCCTTGAAGGCGCGGATCAGATAATCGATATCCTCATCCGTATGCGAGGCGGTCAGGTAGCTCGGGAAATCCTCAAGGATGAAGACGCCCTTTTCACGCAAATGCGCAAACAGCAGATGGCCATACTTCTTCGGATCCTCCACCCGGACATACATGAGGGAGCCGCAGTTGACCATGCGGATCGGCACCTTTTTCTCGCGGAAATAGCTGTCCACGGCGGAGGCCAGACGGTCGCCCTTGGCATTGATGACTTTCCAGAAGAAGGAGGGCTGCGATTTGAAATAGCTCAGCATAGCCTTCACGCTCGCCATGGCGAGTGGATGACGCACGAAGGTTCCGGCAAAGAAGGTCACCGGCTTTTCCGGGAAACTGTCATCGCCGTAATTCCATTGGCCACCGTCGAAGGTATCCATGAACTCGGCCTTGCCGGAAACGACGCCAACGGGCATGCCACCGCCGACGACCTTGCCGTAGGTTACGAGATCGGCCTCAACGCCATAAAACTCCTGCGCCCCGCGCGGACCGAACCGGAAACCGGTCACCACTTCGTCAAAGACAAAGAGGGTCAGGGAGCGTTCCGTGATCTGGCGGATTTCGCGGATAAATTCGCGCGGCTGGAATTCCGGGCGGCGGCTCTGGACCGGCTCGACAATCACGGCGGCAAGCTCGGGCGCCAGACGGCGGATAATTTCGAGCGATTCATCCGTGCCATAGGGCAGGACGATCATATCGCCCGCGGCACGTTTCGGAATACCCGGCGCCATCGGCAGCGATTTCAGCGTGCCGTTTGAATTGACACCGCGCACCAGCACCTCATCGAAGTTGCCATGATAATCGCGGGCGAACATGACGATCTTGTCCCGGCCGGTCACGGTACGGGCAAGGCGCATGACCGCCTGCACGGCTTCCGAACCGGTACAGACGAAGCTCGTCCGCTCGTTTCCGGTTACTTCGCAGAATAGCTTGGCAGCCTCCATCGCGGCGGGGGATTGCGGCCCGACCTCGAAGCCTTTGTTGAGCTGATCGGTCACGGCATTTACGACAATTTCCGGTGAATGACCGAGAAATCCCGGGCCGAAGCCGTTCAGGATATCGATATATTCATTACCGTCGACGTCGAGCAGGCGGGAGCCTTTCGATTTCACCGTGACGATCTGATAAACGATTTCCTTCCAGAGCCGGTTGAAGCCCGATGCGGTGCGCGGATCGGCATGATAGCGCCGGTAATCGGCCGTCATCTGTTTCGATGTCGGCGTCTTCGCGTTATAGCGTTTGATCAGGTTTTCGATATGCGCTTTCTGGCGTGGGGTGAGTTCACCGTCGCCTGTACTTCGGGAGATATTCGTCGTCGGGGCCGAGACTTCGGAAAGCTCGATCCCCTCAACAACTGTCTTGGTGGCGCCATCCATGTCCTTGCCGGTCATCGGGGAGATCTTGTCCGGCAGGGCATTGGCATCGAGATGCTTGATCAGGTCGTTGAGAGACTGGAATTCGTCGATCAGCTGGCGAAGCGTGATAGCAACGCCAAACACATCGCGGATTTCCTTGCCCACCTGCGTCAGCAGAAGGGAATCGAAGCCAAGCTCCAGGAAGGAAGCCGAGCTGTCCAGTTCCTCCACATCAAGACCGGAAAGTTCGCTCAACACCTCTTTAAGGCGAGTTTCCGTACTGTCACTTGACGCAGGCGCAACCTCGATCACCTCGGCTTTCGCGTCAATCGGCGCATCCAGCGCGACCGAACCTGCCGAAATGACATTCGGCTCAACCCAGAAGCGTTTCCTCTGGAACGGATAGGGAGGAAGGGCAATACGTTTGCGGCTCAGTCCTTCCGGAAGGA
>SBHH01000278.1 GCA_006226265.1 Alphaproteobacteria bacterium
GACTGGGGAGCCACATTTTACTTTAAGCCAGGTCGCGCTTAACGACCTCATCATGATCTTTGCCTTCGCACCGATCGTCGCGCTGCTTCTCGGGCTTTCCGCCATTACCGTGCCGTGGGAGACCCTCCTTCTCTCCGTCCTTCTTTATATTCTGGTGCCGGTGGTGATCGCGCAAATCCTCCGGCGGATGCTTTTGGGCGGTAGCGGAGAAGAAAGGCTGCAGGCTTTTCTCGGGCGGTTGCAACCGGTCTCGCTTCTTTCCCTTCTCGCGACGCTTGTCCTTCTCTTCGCCTTTCAGGGGGAGCAGATTATCAATCAGCCGCTCGTTATCCTGCTGCTCGCCGTGCCGATTCTGATCCAGGTCTATTTCAATTCGGGCCTAGCCTATCTTCTTAACCGCTTCGCAGGCGAAGCCCATTGCGTTGCCGCTCCCTCCGCCCTTATCGGCGCCAGCAATTTCTTTGAGCTGGCCGTCGCCGCCGCGATCAGCCTGTTCGGATTTTCTTCCGGAGCCGCGCTCGCGACCGTCGTCGGCGTCCTCATCGAAGTGCCTGTCATGCTGAGCGTCGTCCGCATCGTCAATCGCTCCCGCGGCTGGTATCAGCGGGGCGTGGCTGAAAAACAAGGCACGAGCCCAACAAGCTATTGATCTGCCCGGAAAAGAGGCGATACTTGGGTCAGACAAGTATGGGCCTTCAAGGGGGAGATGGAACAATGTGGAAAGGGATCATGCCGGCGGTGACAACCAAGTTCACCGAGGATCTCGCGCTCGATCCGAAGGAGATGGAGCGCTGCTACGCCCTAATGATGGAGGCAGGATGCCATGGTCTTGTCGCTTGCGGTACGCTGGGCGAGGGCAATATGCTCTCGCAGGACGAACGGATTGAAGTTCTGAAACTCTGCAAGGCGGCGACGGGCAAGAAGCCCGCGCTTCTCACCATTTCCGAACCCGGGGAGCGGGAAGCCTGCGCCCTCGCGAAAAAGGCCGCGAAGGCGGGCGCGGACGGGCTGATGGTCGTCCCCTCGCCGATTTATCACACGAATCCTTCGGAAACCGTCGCGACCCTTCGCGCCATTGCAGCGGCGGGCGATTTGCCGGTCATGATCTATTCCAACCGGGTCGGCTATCGCGTCGATGTGACGCCCGAGATCATGGAGGAACTGGCCAATGACGCGCGCTTTGTCGCGATCAAGGAAAGCTCCGATGATATCCGCCGGACGACCGAGATTTTCAACCGGCTGGGGAGCCGTTATGACGTGCTGACCGGGGTCGATAACCTCGCGTTCGAGGCCCTGACGGCGGGCGCGGTTGGCTGGGTTGCCGGGCTGGTCCTGGCCTTCCCGCATGAGACCGTCGCGATTTACGAGCTTATCCAGCAGAAACGCTATGACGAGGCGCTGCAGATTTATCGCTGGTTCCGGCCGCTGCTCGATCTCGATGTCTCGACGTATCTGGTACAGCAGATCAAGCTCGCCGAAGTGCTGGCGATCCAGTCCAACGACCGGGTGCGCCGTCCGCGCCTGCCCTTGGAAGGGGAGCATCGGGCGCGGGTCGAACGAGTTGTGCGGACCGCGATTGCGAGCCGCCCGGAAATTCCGGCCCTGTAAATCCGCTTCTGATGATGTGTGAGGGAAGATGACCGCCGCTTCCGGCAAAACTGAACCTGATGCCGATGTGATCGTGATCGGCGCCGGGATCATTGGCATTTCCGCCGCCGTCGAGATGCAGGCGCGCGGGCAAAAAGTCATGGTGCTCGACAAAACTTCCGTTGCGGCGGGGACCTCGCAAGGAAATGCGGGCGCTTTCGCCTTTTCCGATGCGACGCCGCTTGCCTCCCCCGGCATCATGAAGAAGGCGCCGAAATGGCTGCTCGATCCGCTGGGGCCGCTCTCCATTCCGCCCGCCTATGCCTTGAAAATCGCGCCCTGGCTCTATCGTTTCTGGCGCGCGAGCCGGCCTGAAAAGGTCCAGAACGGGATTAGAGCGCTGGTCGCGCTGATGCAGCTTTCAAAATCGCATCTCATCCCCTTCATGGAGATGAGCGGCACGGAGAGTATGCTGCGCCGTCACGGCAATCTGCAACTCTTCGAAAGCCGCAAACATTTTGAGGCGACGTTTCCCTCCTGGCGCGCGCGGGCGGCCTATGGCGTCAAATTTACCCATCTCCATAGCGCCGAGGAAATCGCCGAGCATCAGCCAGGCCTCTCCCCGAAATTCGTCGCGGCGACCTTTACCGATGACTGGTACGGCATTTCGGATCCGAAAGACTATACGGTTCGGCTGGGCGAGGTTTTTGCGGAGCGGGGCGGCGACATCCGGATCGGGGAAGCGGTCCGCCTTTCGACGGGAACGGAGATGGCGACCGTCACGCTCGCCGATGGGACAAAATTGCGGGCGAGAAAGATCGTTGTTTCCGCCGGGGCCTGGTCGCATTTCCTCGCCAGGACCCTCGGCGATCATATTCCGCTGGAGACGGAGCGCGGCTACAACACCACCCTGCCGCCGGGCGCTTTCGATCTCAAGCGTCAGCTGTCGTTCGAGGAACATGGCTTCGTCGTTTCGCCGCTTTCAAGCGGGGTGCGGGTGGGCGGCTCGGTCGAGCTTGGCGGTTTGAAACTACCGCCCGATTTCCGCCGCGCCGATGTCCTTCTCCATAAGGCAAAGGAATTCCTGCCCGATCTGAAGCTTGAAGGCGGGCGGCGCTGGATGGGCTTCCGTCCCTCCTTGCCGGATTCGCTTCCCGTGATCGGCCCTTCCGGTTCCAGCGATCGCGTGATCTATGCCTTCGGTCACGGGCATCTTGGCCTCACTCAGTCGGCAGGCACGGCGGCGCTTGTCTCGGCGCTTGTTTGCGGCGATGATATGCCGGTCGATATGACCCCCTATTCTTCCGGCCGGTTCTGAGGTCCCCATGGTGCAACATACCTTCCTTTGCATAGATGGCCATACTTGCGGCAATCCGGTGCGTCTTGTCGCGGGTGGCGGGCCGCAGCTTGAAGGTTCCACGATGCTGGAGCGGCGGGCGCATTTTATGTCCGAGTTCGACTGGATCCGCACCGGCCTGATGTTCGAGCCGCGCGGCCATGACCAGATGTCGGGCTCCATCCTCTATCCGCCGACGCGGGATGACTGCGATGTCGGCGTCCTCTTTATCGAGACGTCGGGCTGCCTGCCGATGTGCGGCCATGGCACTATCGGCACCGTCACCACGGCGATCGAGCATGGGCTGGTCCGGCCAAAAACACCCGGCATCCTCAATCTCGATACCCCCGCAGGCCGGGTGGTCGCGGAATACCGGATGGAGGGACGCTTTGTCGAGGAAGTGCGGCTCACCAATGTGCCTGCCTTCCTTTATGCGGAAAAGCTGACGACGGACTGCCCGGACCTCGGCGAGATTACCGTCGATGTGGCCTATGGCGGCAATTTCTATGCGATTGTCGAGCCGCAGGAAAACTTCCGCGACATGGCCGATCACGCGGCGCTCGACCTTGTGAAATGGAGCCCGAAACTCCGTGCCGCGCTTAATGAAAAATACGACTTCCGGCATCCCGAGAAACCGGAGATCACGGGGCTTTCGCATATCCTCTGGACAGGGGCGCCGACGGTTGAAGGCGCAACGGCGCGAAATGCCGTCTTCTATGGCGACAAGGCCATCGACCGCTCTCCTTGCGGCACGGGAACCTCGGCCCGCATGGCCCATTGGGCGGCGAAGGGCAAGCTCGATGTCGGTGACGAGTTCATCCATGAGAGCATTATCGGCTCGCTTTTCCGGGGCCGGGTTGAAGACCAGACAAAAGTCGGCGATCTTGACGCCATTATCCCGTCCATCGGCGGCTGGGCGCGGGTGACGGGGCTCAATACCATCTTTATCGACGACCGCGATCCTTTTGCGCATGGCTTCGTCGTAACGTGAGGCAAGGGCATTTCCCATGAAAATCACCGCAATCAAGGCCTGGCAGGTCGATCTTCCCCTGAAGGAGGGACGCTATAGCTGGTCGAACGGCAATTTCGTCGAGCTGTTCGACAGCACCGTCGTCGCCATCGAGACGGATGAAGGCCTGACCGGCTATGCCGAATGCTGCCCGCTTGGCTCCGCCTATCTTCCGTCCTACGCGAAGGGGGTGCGGACAGGCCTCATGGAAATCGGCCCGGCGCTGATCGGGCGGAACCCGCTTTCCGTGAACGGGATTAACGCGGCGATGGATGCGGCGCTCCGTGGTCATCCTTATGTGAAAGCGCCCGTTGATATCGCCTGCTGGGATCTTCTCGGCAAAGTCGCAGGCCTGCCGGTCTATGCGCTACTGGGCGGCGCGATGCAGGAGGATATCGCGCTTTACCGCGCCATTTCCCAGGAAAGTCCGGAACGGATGGCGGAAAAAATCGCCGGTTACAAGGCGGAAGGCTATACCAAGTTCCAGCTTAAAGTCGGCGGCGATGCGGATGACGATATCGCTCGCATCCATGCGACGCGGGAGATTCTCTCGCCCTCCGATATTCTCATTGCCGATGCCAATACCGGCTGGACCCGGCATGAGGCCGCGCGGGTTGTGAGCGCCGTTGCGGGGGTTGATGTCTATATCGAGCAGCCTTGCCCGACTTACGCGGAATCCGTCTCGATCCGGAAGCGCACGTCGCTTCCCTTCATTCTGGATGAGGTGATCGACGGTGTGGGCGCGCTTGTCGAGGGCATTGCCGAGGATGCGATGGATGTCATCAATCTCAAAATCTCGAAGGTGGGGGGTCTCACGCGCGCACGGGCCATGCGCGATCTTTGTGTGGCGAGCGGCATTCCCATGACGATCGAGGATACCTGGGGCGGGGATATCACGACGGCGGCGATTGCCCATCTCGCCCGCTCGACGCCGGAGGAATTCTGCTTCTCCGCGACCGATTTCAATTCCTACGGCACGGTTTCGATCGCCGAAGGGGCACCGGAGCGGATCAAGGGCCGGATGACAGCGCCGGACCGCCCGGGCCTCGGGATCACGCCGGATTTCGACCGGCTCGGAGACCCGGTTCTTGAAATCCGATAGACAGGCTCAGGCGTCGGTCCAGTTGATCCAGTTGTCGTGGACATTGCACATGGAAACGACATAAATCCGCCCCTTATAGCCGTTCAGCTGGAAGCGGGAGCGGGGCAGATCGAAGGTCTTGTCGAACATCTGCGTCTTGATGACATTGAGGTCTTCATCCATCAGAAGATGCTTGACGATGAAATGATCCGGGTCCATCGGATGGCGTGTCGCGGCGCGGACCAGCACATCGTTGCCCTTCCGGTCGACCTTGATGAGCGGGGAATGGCCCTGCTCCTTCCCTTTCCAGTGGCCCGGCATATCAAGGGTATAATAGAGCTTGCCCGCAAGCTGACGAAGCGCGCCTTTAAGATCGCAAACCTCGGCGGCACTCGCACCAACCGGCACGGCAGAGCCCAGAAGCGCCGCCGCACCCCCCGCCGCGAGAAGCGCCTCTCGCCGGTTCAGGCCGGAATTCCCCTTGTCCATGACAGTCCCCCTAATCGCGTATCCATATTTGCTAATGTGCCTTATCTGCTGCCAGACAGCAAGCCCCCGCCGGTGAGTCCTCGGTAAATCTAGCCGCGATGCTGCCGGGCAAGCCATTGGGTCGGGGTGAGGCCAAGCTCGCTTCGAAAGGCTGCGCGCAGCGATTGCGCATCCGGAAAGCCCGATTGCAGAGCGATCCGGTCAAGGCCCTTCACCCCTTTCAGGAAGATTTCCTGGGCGCGGGCGATGCGCGCGCGTTTCAGCCATCCGCCGAGGCTGCCGCCCGTACGCTGGCGAATATGGCGGGTCAGGCTGCGGCGGCTCATTCCGATGTCTTTAGCCAAGGCATCCAGCGACGGATTTTCCTGCGGTTCTGCCCAGAGCTTTTCAAGGGCATCGGCAATCCGCCGCTCGGCAGAAGTCGCGGGGGCGGGACGGTCGATCAGTTGCGGCTGTCCTTCGCCCCGCTGAGGGGCGACGACCAGATGGCGGGCAATGCGGTTTGCTTCCTCCGCGCCGGAAATGCGGGCGAGCAGATGCAGGCAGCAATCGAGACCGGCGGCAATCCCGGCGGAGGTCACAACCTGCCCCTCATCGACAAAAATCGCGGCAGGGTCCAGCCGGACAGCGGGAAAGCGGCGCGCAAATTCATCCACCCGCGCCCAATGGGTCGTCGCCCGCCGCGCATCCAGAAGACCCGCCTCGGCTAGCGCGAAGGCACCAAGACACAGGCCGACGACGATGGCACCCCGGTCATGGGCGATGCGGAGTTCCTCGATGATATCGGTGCTGACCGGCTCCTCCGGATTGCGCCATCCGGGCAGAATGACGATATCCGCGTCCCGCGCCGCAGTGAGGGGGTGGGCCGCTTCAATGCGAAGCCCGCCGGTTGCCAAGAAAACCTCCCCCGATCCGCAGACGAATGTCCGATGCCCGCCTTTAAGATAGGGCTCCCCGAACACCGCGAGCGGGGTGGAGAGCATGAACGGGCTTATTCTGTCATAGGCGATGATGGCGATATCCACTGGCCCAATTTATATGAAAAATGACCTTCGGGCCAGTTAAAAGCAGGTTCGCTTTTGCATAATGTATCTGAAATGACCTTACGGGAGAGTTTCATGAGCCGCGCATTTCTAGTTATCGATATCCAGAATGACTATTTTCCGGGCGGTGTCCTGCCGCTCCATCAGCCGGAGGAGACGGAGGCGCGCCTTGTCGCGGCAATCCGTCAGGCCAAAGAGGCGGGCGATAAAATTATCCTTGTCCGGCATGTGTCAAAGGCGGCGCAAGGATTGTTCGCGGCAGGCGGGACCGGATCGGAAATCCGCCCCGCAATTCTTGCTGCTGCCGGGGATGCGCCGGTCGTGACGAAAGCGGTCGCCGATGCCTTTCAGGATACCGATCTTGGCTCTCATCTTGCAGGGATAGGCGAGCTGATTGTCACCGGCATGATGACCCAGAATTGCGTCGTCTTCACCGCCATGTCGAAGGCGGCGGAACGGTTCAAGGTGACGGTCGCGGGCGATCTTTGCACCGCCCCTTCCGAAATCGTCCACCGGATTGCCTTGAATGCACTCGGCTCCAAACTGATGGTATCGAACGCGTCAGAGTTATTCTGACGCGACCCGCCGGGCAAGCCAGGCGCCCCAGAAGAGGCTGGCGAAGAAGCGGACGGGGGCCTCGAACCCCGTTTTGGCCAGCAAATCGAAGACAGCCGCTTCTGATCGGGGCGGCTCTGCGCCTTGCAGGATTTTCCCCATCTTTGCCTGAACTTCGTCTGTATCGGCGCCCTTCATGCGCCAGCGGTTTGCCCAGGCTGCCATCAAAAGCGGTTCGGCGGTATATGTCCGGTAGTTTCCGGCAATGACGAAGGGCGCGTCTGGCGCGAGCCGCCGAGATACCTCCATCAACGTTTCCCGTTTCAGTTCATCATCCGGCAGATGATGCAGGACGCCGATCATGATTGCTGCATCGAACGGTGGCATCGTATCGAGATCGGCAACGCTCCCCAAAATGGTCTCCACCCGGTCGGAGAGACCGGCTTCAGCCAGATAGGCGTCGGCGAGGTTCAACATGGGGGCGGAAGGATCGACGGCGACAAACCGCCAGGCTGGTTCCAGCCGCGCCGCGGTAATGATTTCTCCTGCTGTGCCTCCGGCCCCGACAACCAGTATCCTTGCCAGGCTTTCTTCGCCAAGGGCAGCCGACAACATGCAGGCGGAAAGTTCATGGCATGCGTCATATCCCGCCAATCCGATCCGGCTTTGACGGCCATATTCCTCTGCGCGGGCTGTATCGAATTTGGCGGCTGGATTCTTAATCATGACGTTTCTCATTATTTGTCTGATGAAAGGTTTGTGGGGCTGTTGGGTCATGATATAAGGTTTTCAATCACAGGAAAGACGAATTGCATGATTGAAAGTCCGAATATCCAGCTAAGACATGATCGGCTGACGGCTTTTCTGAAAGCCTTTCCTCTCAGCACCATCCGTTGTGCCTCGGCCGAGGCCGCAAACCTGTTGATCATCGATGCGGATTGTTCCGGCCATCCGACGCACATCTTGTACCGCGCGGGGACCCGTGCGGCGCTTCCGAAGGGTGTGACATTATGCGCCGCCGCCAGCGTGAATTTCGGAGGAAGTGCCAATCCGCTTATGGGGGCCTTGCCCGATGAAGTCTGTATTTCCCTCGCAGAAGAACCGCAGCTTCGAGGATTATCCGAGTTAATTGTCGGCGAAGTGGAGACGGCTCGCTGTGGCGGTGGCACCATTCAGTCGCGGCTCTCGGAGGTTGTTGTCGTGCTCGCAATCCGTAAAGCTATTGCGATCGGGACAGTCGATGCCGGATTGCTCGCCGGCCTTGCGCATCCGAAGCTTTATGTAAGCCTCATTGCCATGCATGATGAGCCGGAAAGAAACTGGCAAATAGCGGACCTTGCGGCCATCGCGGCCATGTCGCGCGGACAATTCACACTCCTGTTTAAGGAGACTGTTGGCGAGACGCCCGGTGCTTATCTCAACAACTGGCGTCTGGTGCTCGGCCGCGCCAAACTCGCTACGGGCCATAGCGTCAAATCCGCCGCCGCCATGGTCGGCTTTGGCAGCGCCGCAGCCTTCTCCCGCGCCTTTTCCCGAAAGTTTAATCACCCGCCCCTCAAAAGCAAACCCTAGGCGTGGCGTGTCAAAACGGTCAATTTAAATTCTAGGGAAATGGCGCACCCGACACGATTCGAACGTGTGACCTCTGCCTTCGGAGGGC
>SBHH01000323.1 GCA_006226265.1 Alphaproteobacteria bacterium
CCACCGATGTCTCGCCGCCCATGATCTGGACATGGACGGGAACCCCGGCGGGCGTGCGGCCGCCCTCTTTCAGTTCGGGACAATAGTGATAGAAGACATGCGCCGGGAAAAGGTTCTGGCTGACGCGGACAAACTCCGACACGCAAAGATCGAAGCCGCCAATCCGCGTCAGGATATCCCGGATATAAACATCGACGACCCCTTCCATCGGGGCCAGCGTGAGTTCCGTCACGTCAATTTCCTCTGTTTTTTCTGTCACAATTTAATGATAACATGGACACGGCAAAAAAGAGTGAAAGAATGCGAACTGTCATAGGGGCAGTTCAGAGCAAAGGAAAGACATAAATGAGTGATCTCCTCTCTCATGACAGCCGGACTCACGGCAATATTACCCAAATTCAGGAATTTACCGAAGCAGGCCCGGCCTTCAACTATATCCGCGCGCTCTATAACGAGAATGCGGACAAGGTGAAGACGCGCTTCGACGCCTTTGGAAAGGGCGACAAGACCACCCCGGCGGAGGCCGCCTGCTATCCTTACGTCGGCCTGACGGTCGAGGCGGGAGATATCAATCTTAATACCCGCCGGTCCTACGGCAATATCGATGCGGCGGGCACCTTCGGCACGACCGTGACCCAGCCGGACCTTTTTGAGAGCTATTACAAGGAACAGATCGACCTGATCCTTAAAAATCATCAGCGGCCCGTCTCCGTTGGTCTCAGCGACAAACCGATGCCGCTGCCCTTCGTGATCGAAAGCGCCTCGGCCAATGTCTCGGTCCATGACATGCGCGCGCTGCAGGACATTTTCTACATGCCGGACCTTGCGAATATCAATGACAGCATCGCGAACGGCACTTATCTCCCGCCGGACGGGGAGCCGAAGCCGCTTTCCCTTTTCACAGCGGCGCGGGTCGATTATTCGCTGCAGCGCCTTTCCCATTACACCGGCACGGCGCCCGAATATTTCCAGCGATTTGTCCTTTTCACCAATTACCAGCGCTATGTCGATGAATTTATCGAATATGGCCGGGAGCAGGTTGAAAAAGGCAATGAATACAAGGCTCTAGTGGAGCCCGGCAATGTCGTTACGCCGAACACGAAGCTGACCGATATGGCCGCATCAGGCGTCGCCCCCGCCCATCTGCCGCAGATGCCCGCCTATCATCTCATGGGGGAGAAGCATATGGGCATCACCCTCGTTAATATCGGGGTGGGCCCGTCAAATGCCAAAACCATCACGGATCATATCGCCGTCCTCCGGCCGCATTGCTGGCTGATGGTCGGCCATTGCGGTGGCCTTCGCCGGACCCAGCGGCTTGGCGATTTCGTCCTCGCCCATGCCTATGTGCGCGAGGATCATGTGCTGGATGAGGATATCCATCCCTCCGTCCCGCTGCCCGCCATTGCCGAAATCCAGGTCGCACTGACCGAGGCGGTGGCGCGCGCCAATGATGTCCGGACGGAAGGCACGGATATCAAGGAGCATTTCCGGACCGGCACCATCTATACCACCGATGATCGAGACTGGGAATTGCGCCATAAGGAGCTGGCTGTCCGGTTCAACCAGTCCCGTGCCATCGCCGTGGATATGGAATCGGCCACCATTGCCGCCAACGGCTTTCGCTTCCGCGTGCCCTATGGCACCCTTCTTTGCGTGTCCGACAAGCCGATCCACGGAGAGATCAAACTGCCGGGCATGGCCAATAAATTCTATGAGGACCGGACGGCGAAGCATCTGCATATCGGCATTGATACGCTGCGCCATTTACGAAAAAGCGGCGTCGAAAGCCTGCATTCGCGCAAGCTCCGGAGCTTTGACGAGCCTGCCTTCCGGTGAACAGCGCTTTATGGCCGGCTGGCCTCCAGATGCGGCAGGATAATCCCGGCAAGATGATCCGAAAGGGCAGGGGACAGGTCATGTCCCATGCCGGGAACCAATTCGAACCTTGCGTCCTTGATCAGCTCCGCCGTTTCCGAGCCTGCCTGCCAGGGGATCAGCATATCATCCTTGCCATGGATGACGAGGGTTGGCGCCATGACGCCCGCAAGCGCGCCTTCCTTCAGGCGGGAGGCCTGAACCGCCGTATATTGACGCAGATAGCCGGTCGGGCAATAGCATCGCTCGACACAGCTACGGATATGCCGCATCAGCGCGACCCGGTCCCAGCGAAAGCCCGGACTGCCGATCACGTCATTTACTTCCAGCCCGAAGGCGATGACATCATCAAGGTCCTGGCTGGAGGGGGCATTCATCAGCACCGTATTGGCGGCGGCGGAAGGCGGCGGCAGGAAACGGTTACTGCTGGACGACATCATGGAGGTAAGAGAAATCAGCCGGTTGGGATAAAAAACCGCCATCTGCTGGGCGATCATCCCGCCCATCGACATACCGACGATATGCGCGCGGGCGATGCCAAGCGCGTCCATCAGGCCAACGGTATCCGCCGCCATATCTTTCAGGAAGTAGGGCACTTTCGGTGTCCCGCCCGCCACGATCACTTTCAAAATGGCCGGCAAATCGGGAGTGCCAAGCGTTTCAAGTTTTTCCGAAAGGCCGATATCGCGGTTATCGAAGCGCACCACATAATGACCGGCGGCGGCGATCCGCTCACAAAAGCTCGTCTGCCAGTCGATCAGTTGAAAGCCGAGCCCCGCAATGAGCAGGACCGCCGGATCGGCCGCATCCCCGAATGTTTCATATTCAAGGGTGATCCCGTTGCATGTTGCCTGTGCCATCGCTTTTCCCCGAAATTCGCCTGCTCACAAAAAAGCGGACCGATAAAGGTCCGCTTTTTCATAAATAATCCGCAAGGCTTAGCTTGCCGACTTGATCCAGTCTTCAATCGCGCTTTTCGGCGAGGCGCCAACTTTCGTCGCGGCAATTTCACCGTCCTTGAACAGCATCAGGGTCGGGATGCCGCGCACGCCGTATTTCGTCGGCGTATTCGGGTTTTCGTCGATATTGATCTTGGCGATCTTCAAGGACCCGTTCATTTCGGTCGCAATCTCGTCAAGTGCCGGAGCAATCTGTTTGCAGGGGCCACACCATTCGGCCCAGAAATCGACCAGAACAAGGCCAGAACTGTCTAGAACGTCCTGCTGAAAGGAGCTGTCGGTGACTTTCGTAGTGGTCATATTTTCCTCTTAAGGCTTTAATTTTAAAGGGGTTCCGCGCCCCCGCATCACGCCCTTACCCTTGTGAATTTACGTGCTGCAAGGCGCATCGTCAAGAGACGACGATCACAACAATTCATTCGGCAAAACCATCAGATGTGGCTCATCCGTCCATAAAAGCGCGCATTTTATGGCTTTTCCCGGATATATCCGTTCCAGCGCGCGGGCATAGGCCGCCATCTGCCGGAGATAAATTTTCGGAACCCGCGCCGGGTCATGGGGGGAGGGGCGATTTGTCTTGTAATCGATGATGAGAACCTCCTTCTCGCCGACCAGCAGACGGTCCATCTGCCCCGACATGACCTGATCGCCGAAAACCCCGCTTAACGGGACCTCTGCCTGGCTGCCGGGGCCGAAAATGGCAGCAAATTCCGGATGATCGAGCACGGCCATCGTCTCGCGCAAAAGTTCCGCCTGCCTTTCAGGCTCCAGCGCATGGACGGGACGGGCAAGCCAGGCCCTCGCCGCCGTCTCCCGCTTCTCTGCCGGCATATCGGGCAGGATTTCGAGCAATCGGTGGATCAGAAGGCCACGGCGGAAGCGCGCGCCATCATCCCGGCCAAGCGGGGAGCGAACCGGCGGTTCTTCTTCCTCATCCCGCGACGGGGTAAGTGGACGGGGCGGGCTTGGTTCCACCGGCGCGGGCGCGGGCAACCAAGCGGGCAGGGGCGCGGGCGCTATTTCGGCCGCTATTTCCGGGACCGGCGCGATTTCCGCGGGCTTCCCGGTCGAGCGCCGCCGCCCGACCTCCCCAAAGGGAAGAGCAACCTCCTCCACTCCCTCGCCAAAGGCAGGGTCTATCAGTTCATACCAGCAGTCTTTCGGCCGTGCCTTTTTGCTTTCCCAGCCGCAGATATAAAGCCGATCTTCGGCGCGGGTGAGAGCCACATAGAGAAGCCTTTTCCGCTCCTCCGTCGCCCGTAGCTTTTCCTTCTCTCGCGCATCGCCGGTCAAGGGATCGTCATTCCCAACCCGGACGGGCCAGAGCGGCAGGCTCGTATCCTCCTCTTCCGTCCAGAAAAGCGACGGCCCCTTGCCGGCACCCCGGCAGGTATCAGGCAGGAAGACAATCGGCGCCTGCAACCCCTTCGATCCATGAACAGTGAGGACGCGGACTTCGTCGCGCCCCTGCTCCATATCGCGTTTCACCTCCGCCGCACCCGCCTCGATCCAGTGCAGGAAGGCCTGCAGCGAGGTCGCCTCCCGCCGCTGGTAGTCGAGCGCGCGGGACAGAAATTCCTCGATCGGGTCCGCCGCCTCTTGGCCTAAGCGGCGCAGCAGCTTCTCCCGCCCGCGAAGACGCCCGAGAATATCAGCGAAAAATTCGTAAACCGGCACGAAATCGGCCCGCGCCAGCAAGTCGCGAAGGAACTTAAGCCCCTCGGCAAAGACGGAAAGGCCTGTATGATCTTCCCGAAGCGCGCGCCAGAGGCTGCCTTTGCGGCCATAGGCAAGCTCGAACAGCTGGTTATCGTCGCAGCCAACGAAGGGCCCCTTCAGCACCACGGCGAGATTGAGATCATCTTCCGGCAAGAGCACGAAGCGAGCGAGGGCCATCAAATCCATCACCGCGAGCTGCTCGGTTAGCACCATGCGATCTGCCCCGCCAACGGGAATATCGACGAGCTTCAGCGCCCGGACGATGGCCGCGAAAAAGGGCCCTCGGCTCTGCACCAAAATCATGATATCGCGGGGGCGGATCGGCCGCCCCTTCGCCGCCAGTATTTCCCTGGTGTCGAGCCAGTGGCGGATTTGCGTCGCGATATTCCGGGCAAGCCGGGCGGCGGGCTGTGCATCCTGTCCCTGTTCCGCCGGAATATCCCAGGGATCGCTCGCCTCTTCCTCCGGCGGCTTCACAGTCGGCCAGATTTCGACAAGGCCCGCTTCCTCCGCCCGGCGGACGAGATGGCGGACAACCGATCCTTCCGCCGTGAGCCCAGCACGCACTTCGCCTTCCTCGAACACCCTGTCCACAAGTTCAAGAACCGCGCGGGTGGAGCGGAAGGAAAGATCGAGCGGGACATTCCGCCATTCCTCCGCCGCCGCTTCGGCCTGTTCCTGAAAGGCATGGCGCATGACATCGAAGGCGGCGGGATCCGCTCCCTGGAAGGAATAGATCGACTGCTTTTCATCGCCCACGACAAAGAGCGTCCGGCGCGTCTCGACCGCGCCTTCCCCTGCAAAAAACTCCGCCGCCAGCGCGGCGATTACCTGCCATTGCAGAGCGCTCGTATCCTGCGCCTCATCGACCAGAATATGCTCGATCCCGCCGTCGAGCTTGTACATCACCCAGGGCGTCACGCCTTCGGATGTCAGGAGATCGCGGGTTTTGAGGATCAGGTCATCGTAATCGAGCTTGCCGCGGCGGCGCTTTTCTTCCTCAAACCGGCGGAGAAGATCGATCCCCACCCGGATGAGCGCGGCACTGTTCGCGAGCACGCGGACCCTTCGGATATCCGCCTCCACCGCCTGCAACCGTTCCGCTTCCGCCGTCATCACATCGAGAATCTCGGGATAAGCCTCGACCGCCGCCTTGGTCGCAAGCCGCGCCTGAATAGTACCTTTGGCGGTCAGGAAAACGCCGAGATAGGCCGGATAAAGCGCAACACGATCCTCCGGCGCGGAGAGCCAGGCCGCAAAAACCTCCGCTTTTTCAGTCGCTGTTTTCGAGGTCGCGACCCTTGCCAAAACCGCTACGGCCCGCCTGAGATTGTGGCCATCAAACGACCCTTCATCGCAAGCGAAAGAGAGGATTTCATCCTCAGTTACGGCGGGATCGATGCCGATTTTCTGTGAGAGAGCCGTAATAATCCCGTCCACATCGCCGTGATCATGCAACAGGCGGAAAAGCGCACTTCGCTTGCCACTCAACGCCGTGAGAAGCGACTTGAAGCTTTCCTCATTCGCTTCCGCGCTTACCCGGAGGAGGTCCTCAATCAGGACGTCGTTCCCCGCTTCCTGCAGATCGAGCAGCATCTCCTCCTTCGCGAGATCGAGGATTTCATCCGCCGTGCGCTCATCCATCACCTCGAAGTTAGGCGCAAGGCCCGCCTCCAGCGGGAAGCGGCCAAGGACCGACTGGCAGAAGGCATGGATCGTCTGGATTTTAAGCCCGCCCGGCGCATCCAGCACGCTTGCGAACAGGCGGCGGGCACGCAGCCTCTCGATATCCTCGGGCGCGCGGTCCATCAGTTCATGAAGGTTTTGGGTAAGCTCCTCCTCGCTCATCACCGACCAGGCCCCCAGGGTCTCGTTGAGCCGGTTTGCCATTTCGGCGGCGGCGGCCTTGGTGAAGGTGATACAGAGAAGCCGTTCGGGGCGCGTCCCGTTCAGCATCAGGCGGAGGCAGCGTTCCACCAGCACGCGGGTCTTGCCCGACCCCGCCGAGGCCGATACCCAGACCGAGCTTTCCGGGTCCGCCGCGCGCTTCTGCCGCGCAATGCCATCCGCGATGAGATTGTGAAGGCCGCTCATTCCTCGCTCTCCTCGCCGCTCGACCATTCCTTGACGCGGGCCAGATGCTCATAGTCATTGAAACGGTCGGGAAGGTCGGGACGCGGACGGCTGAGATAGGGGGTCGCCTGCCGGTCGAACTGGGCGATCAGTCGCTGCAAGCCATCATAAGCCTCCGCCGCCATGTCTGCGGCGGGCGGCGATTGTTTACCGCCCGCGGGGCGAAACTCGCCCGCCGGACTGCCGCCGCCAAGACGGATATAGGCAAGCTCCGTTACCTCGTCGCCCGCAAGCTCGGCAAAGCCGCCATGCTTGATCATTGCGGCTTCGAGCGCGAGCTGCGGTGTGACGCCGCTCTCCACTTCTTTGACCGAGGGGAGGCTGCCCGTCTTGTAATCGAGGACCGAGAGCGTCCCCTCCATCATATGCCGGTCGATCCGGTCCGCTGTGCCCGAAAGAGTGAAAGCCCCCTGCGGCGCCGGAATTTCAATCGTGCCTTTCTTCTCGATCGCGCGGCTCCGGTAGCTTTCCCGCCGCGCCTCCTCAAATCCGATGAACCAGTCGGCGATCCGTTCGAACCTCGGCCACCAGAAGGCCCAGACGGCGGGATAGAGAAGCGCATCACCAAAGGCCTCCCGCCCATAATCGAGCAACAGATCGAACGCGTTCACCGGGATTTCCACCGGATGTTCTCGGATAAAGCGTTCCAGCGCCGCATGGATAAATGTCCCCCTGTCGGCGGCGGACGGGTCCATGGCGATGTCATCGAGGGGGCGGAGCTTCAAAATTTCGCCCGCGAAGATCGAGTAGGGGTCCTTGATCCATTTCTCGATCCGGGTCACCGACAGGCGGCGAGGGCGCGCGGCAACCGGCGGGGTCGGGCGGGGCGGGAGGACGGGATGATAACCATCCGGCTGATCGAGCGCGGCCTGCCAGCGGGGCGCGCCCGTCTCTCCCTTATCGAGCGTAAGGCCCGATTTTTGCAAAAAGGCATCGAGACGGAGCAGCCAGCGCGAGGGCACGGTCGGCGTGCCGTCGATTTTCTCGGCGCGGGTCAGCACGACCTCCCGCGCGGCGAAGGCCTGCTGAAAGTCGTGGGCGGAGAGGCCAAGTCTCTGTTCGGGGAGCGGCAGGCCGAATTTTTCGCGCATCGGCCGGCTCATCCAGGGATCGCTTGCGGCCTCCGGGGGCCAGCTTCCCTCATTGAGGCCGCCCAGGATCACGAGATCGGCGCGGCCGAGCCGTCCTTCAATGGGGCCCCAGATCTGCAGGCGCGGATGCTGCCCCTGACGCGGACGGACCATGCGCCCGCCCATCAGCACATCAAGAAGATCGGGCCAGGCATTTGGGGTTATCTCGCCCATCACATCGGCGGCGCGTAAGAGCTCGGACACAAAAGCCGCCGCCGCCTCGCCAAAGGCGCCGGCCCAGAGCGCGGGCTCCGCCCCCTCCCCGGCCATCGACAAATTCTCGGCAAAGCCGATGAAGTCCCGCACGAAGCCAGCAAAATCGACTGATCTTTCCCGCATCCACGCCATCATGGGCCGGGCTGTCTCCGTGAGGCCAGCGAACCAGTCTTTCAACTCCTGATCTGTTTGAGCCGCATTGAGCGCCCGGGCGATGCCATCGAAACCCTCCCCGGGGCTCGGGCCCCGAAGGACGGCCAGTTCCAGCGCCCGGACATGACGGCGGAAGACGTCCGCCGATGCCCCGCCCGCCGCGAGCGGATGCTTGAGCGCCGCAAGAAGCGAGACGGGCGCCGCCCGATCGGCAAGAAGCCGCGCGATGAGACGGAGGAAGACGCCCGGCGGCGACTGGTCGAGGCCGACGCCCGCGCTGTCATCCACCTCGACATCCCAGCGTTTCAATTCGCTGCTGACGCGGCGGGACAGATCGCGATCCGGCGTGATGAGGACGGCGGTCCGCTCCGGCGTTTCCAGAGCTTCGCGCATCAGAAGGGCGATAACCTCCGCCTCGCTGCCCGCATCATGGCAATCGATCCGCCAGATGCCGGAAAGCGCATCGGGCGCGGGCGCGGGCGCTTCCCTCCAGCGGTCCGTCGTCTCCGCCGGGCGAAGGGCCTCGGAGAGAAGCATG
>SBHH01000078.1 GCA_006226265.1 Alphaproteobacteria bacterium
GCATCTGGTTTAGAAAAACTCTAGGCTGACGGAGAACATTTCCTCGACCTTGTGGATGGCATCCCGAAGACCCAGGATAATCACGCGGTCATCCGGATTGATGACCGATCCGCCGCGCGGAATTTCCACCTTGTCACCCCGCACAACAGCGCCGATGATAGTGCCGGGCGGCAACTTGATGTCACGCAACGGCTTGCCAACAAGAAGAGAAGTTTCAAGCGCCTCCCCTTCGACAACTTCCGCCGCCCCGTCGCGGAAGGAATGCAGGCCCCGGATCCGTCCCCGCCGGATATGGCGGAGAATTTCGGACACCGTGGTTGCACGCGGATCGACCACCACGTCGATGCCGAGCGACGTGACGAGATTACCGAAAACCGGATTATTGATCAGCGTAATTGCCGTGCTGCATCCCTGCCCCTTGGCCAGCAGGGAGGAGAGAATATTGACCTGATCGTCATTGGTGAGCGCGACGACAGTTTCGGCCCGGCCGACATTTGCCTCATGTAGAAGATCGGGGTCAAGACCGCTGCCATGCAGAACGACAGTCCGCTCCAGTCCCTCCATGATATCCTCAGCCCGTTTCAGATCCGTTTCAACCAGCTTCAGCGACAGATTGCGCATATGGGTCTCGACATACTGCGCGAGATGCAGGCCGATATTGCCGCCGCCGATCACAACAACGCTTCGGGCCTCCTGCTCCTCATGACCGAAGAGCGGCATGGCGCGCGCCACATGTTGGCTGTCGGCCGCAAAATAGACCTCATCGCCCGGAAACATCTGGTCATTGCTAGAGGGCACGATCATCTTGCCATCGCGGTAAATGGCCACGACAATGACATTGAGGTCGGGGAACAGCTCCGTCAGCTGCTTGAGCGGCGTATTGACGATCGGGCAGCTTTCGTCGAGCCGGACGCCGATCACCTGCACAAGGCCATCCGCAAAGGAAACCGTGTCAATCGCGCCCGGCACTTTCAACCGTCGCTCGATCGCCTGGGCGACCTCGACTTCAGGCGAGATGATAACGTCGATGGGCAGGTTTTCCCGCCCGAACAGATGCGCCCAGAGCGGATCGAGATATTGCTGAGCGCGAATACGTGCGACCTTCTTCGGCACATCGAAAATTGAATGAGCAATCTGGCAGGCCACCATATTGACTTCATCACTATAGGTAACGGCGATGATCATATCGGCATCATAGGCCCCGGCCCGCTCCAGCACTTCGGGGTGCGAGGCATGGCCGACCATGGCCCGAACGTCGATTTCGTCGCCGATTTTGCGGACCAGTTCGGCCGAGCGGTCGATCAGCGTCACATCGTTATTTTCCCGGGCGAGCTGGCGGGCGATGTTTGACCCGACCTGCCCGGCCCCACAGACGATAACTTTCATTGAGGTCTAACTCCCCTCAGTCGAGAACTCTCTTGCGGTCTCCGTTGTTGACCCCAAGCGTCTTCAGCTTGCGGTGCAGCGCAGACCTCTCCATACCAACAAATGCCGCGGTACGCGAAATATTTCCACCGAAACGATTTATTTGGGCCTCAAGATATTCCTTTTCAAACCGCTCGCGCGCATCGCGAAGCGGAAGAGCCATGATCTCGGTATTGTCATTCTGCCCGTTCATGATCGACTGGGCCGACCCGGCGTCGGCGGGAACCATGCTGGCGGTAATTGGGCTACTCCTGTCACCGGTCGCGAGAATCATGATCTGTTCGATCACATTTTTAAGCTGGCGGACATTGCCTGGCCAACTGGAAGCTTGCAGGGTCGCGATGGCATCCTCGCCGATTTTGCGGACTGGCAGGCCGGCGCTTTTCGCAAAGCGTTCTATAAAAAAGCGGGCGAGCGGACCGACATCCTCCGGGCGTTCCTTTAAAGGCGGCACGGAGATCGGCACTACGCCGAGCCGATGATACAAATCCTCCCTCAGCCTGCCCGAGGCCATGGCTTTCTGCAAATCCTGGCTGGAGGAGGAAATGACCCGGACATCGACTTTGATCTTGTCGCTACCGCCGACCCGCTGAAACGACTGATCGACCAGCACGCGGAGAACCTTGGCCTGGGTTTCAAGCGGCATATCGGCAATTTCATCAAGAAACAGGGTCCCGCCATGGGCCTGCTCCAGGAGGCCGCGGCGTCCCCCCTTCACCGAATTCATTCGCCCCTCTTCCACACCGAAAAGCTGAATTTCCAGCCGTTCAGGCGCAAGAGTGGCGGCATTGAGCACGACGAAAGGCCCATCCCGACGGAGCGAACGGGCATGAATAATGCGTGCGACCACTTCCTTGCCGGAACCTGAAGGGCCCGAAATCAACACCCGGCTGTTGGTCGGCGCAACCTTCTCAATCGTCTGCTGCAACTGTACCATGGCGTTGGAACGGCAGATGAGGTCAGTCAGCACCTCTCCCGCCTTGGATTTCAACTCCGCCACTTCACGTCGCAGGCGCACGGCCTCCAGTGACCGCTCGACAAGCTGGAGCAGCCGTTCCGCCTTGAAGGGCTTCTCGATAAAGTCATAGGCACCCATTTTGATGGTCTGGACAGCGGTTTCGATATTACCGTGACCGGAAATCATCAGAACCGGCAAATCAGGCAGTTCCTTCTTTACCTGCTGCAGGATTTCAAGGCCATCGAGCTTGCTGCCCCTAAGCCAGATATCGAGGACCATGAGACTGGGCCGCCTGTGGGCGATTTCGGCCAGGCATTCATCGCTGTTGGCCGCCATGCGCGTCTCAAATCCCTCGTCCTCCAGAATACCGGATACCAGATCGCGGATATCCGCCTCATCGTCAACAATAAGAATGTCCGCAGACATAATCAGCCCTTCCCCGTCTTCTGTTCAGTCTTGTTCTCCGGGAAGGAGATCCGGATCACGGCCCCCACCCCGTTTTCGGCATCCTCCATCGAGAGATTGCCGCCATGCTCTTCCATGATCTTTTTCACAATCGCAAGGCCAAGCCCGGTCCCCTTCTCCCGATGGGTCACATAGGGTTCGGTCAAGCGGTTGCGGTTTTCTGTTGGCAGGCCCCGTCCGTTGTCGATAAGGGTAACCGTGATCTGCCCCTTGTCGCACGATATCGTGACAGCAATACGGCCCTTCGCGAGCTTCCCGCCCTCCCGCCCGGCGATGGCATCGGCGCTGTTCTGCAAGAGGTTTGTCAAGACGCGGTTAACCTGCGGTGCATCGCAATCACAGAGAATGGCCTCCGCCGGTGTTGCAAAGACATAATCGATTTCCGGATGGGCAATTTTTTGCAGAAAAACCGCTTGCCCGACCAGCTCCCCAATATCTTCGGGCTTGAATTCCGGCGTCGGCATCCGCGCAAAAGCGGAGAATTCATCCACCATCTGGCCTATGTCGCCGACCTGGCGGATGATCGTATCGGTGCATTGCTTAAAGACGTCCGGATCGCTCGTAATTTCTTTCGCATATTTGCGCTTGATCCGCTCCGCCGAAAGCTGGATAGGGGTCAGCGGGTTCTTGATTTCATGGGCAATGCGACGGGCAATATCGCCCCAGGCGGCCATCCGCTGTGCCGAAACAAGATCGGTGATTTCATCGAGCGTGACGACAAACCCCTGGATATGACCATTGTCGATTTCCGCCGCAGCGCGTACCAGCAAATGACGAGGTACCCCCTTCGTCTGAAGCTGTATCTGTCGTTCCGCAATCCTGAAGGGTTTTCCCCGCACCTCATCGAGAAGAACCGCCATCTGCGGCGCGACCTTCTGAAAAGGCTTGCCGATAAGATCAGGAAGTTCCTGCCCGAGAAGCTTCATTGCCGTGCGGTTCGGCAGATTAACAACACCGTTCTTGTCAAGTCCAATCACCCCCGCCGAGACACCGGCCAGCACCGCCTCGGTAAAGCGACGGCGTTCATCGAGCTGGCTGTTGGTATGTTCAAGCTCTCGCCGCTGGGTCGAAAGCTGATCTGTCATGCGGTTGAAGGCCCGGCTCAGGATCGCCATCTCATCATAAGCGCGTGTCTCATCCACCTTGGCCGTCAGATCGCCCGAACGCACCCGCTCCGCCGCGTCGACCAGCTTTTCGATCGGCCCGACGAGGCGGGAGGCAATGGCAAGGCCGAACCAGGCCGCCGCCAGCACCACCATCAGGGAGATGATGAAGAAAATCACGGCAAACTGAATTTGAATGCCAAATCCTTCTTGCTTCAGCTTGTTATATTCCGCCGCGGCCTTCCGGGTCCGTTCCATATGCGCAAGGACACGGGGTTCGATAAAGCGGCCAACATAGAGGAAACCGTCCAAAAGCCGGTCAAGACGGACAAGGGCGCGCACCTGATCATCATTCTCGTCCGTCGTGATCACGACGTCCCGTTCCCGCGCCTCGCTGAAGAGCTGCGGCGAAAGCTTGTCGAAATCGACTGCGAAACTCAAATCCGACTGGGCAATCACCTGACCGGAACCATTGATGATCACAGCCTCGCTCAAATTCCGGGCAATGGCCTGATCGCTGAGATATGTGTCGAAGCGACGCCGGTTTTCCAGAAGTTGCGGCGGCGCGCGGTTGATCTGCGCCGCCATGGCCAGTACGTCGGAGCGGATATTCTGGATATGCTCCTTGATATAGGCGTCGGCGACAACAATCGATTCGGAAACTGCAACATTCACCGGATCGGAGAAATGCTTCTGGAAATAGATATTGAAGAAAAGCGCCGAAAAAAGCGCCACCATCAATGCCGGGGCAACCGCAATCAGCGAGAACAGACGGATAATCCGCCGATGCATCATGCTACCGGAACCGATTTTGCCCTTGCGCCAGGTCCGGATCAATCGGTTCGTGATAATGACCGTCAGAACAATGACCAGAAAGCAATCACCAATCAGCAGAACACGGGTCCAGGCCGGGTTATTGATGGTAAGGGATTCATATGTCGCGATCCCGCTCATGATCGCAAGCAGCGCCACCGCGAAAGAGGTTTTCGGACCCAGACCGATCTTGCGCGCCCAGCGCAGAAGGACAAATCCAGGCGACAGATCAGTTTGTTGCTGCTCGGCCACGCACGCCCCCCGCTGCAACAGACAAAAATGCCATTAAAACAGCTGGTTTACGGTAAAAAGGGTTATCGGTTTCAGGATACCACATTGTGGCATTTAAGCATCACTTGAGGCCGCGCACAACCTGAATATCCAGTTCCCGAATTTTTTTCCGCAAAGTATTCCGATTAACGCCGAGAAGGTCCGCCGCCTTAATCTGATTACCGTTCGTCGCCTCCAGCGAAAGGGTGATCAGCGGCCGCTCCACCTCACGCAGGACCCGTTCATACAAACCGGCGGGCGGCAGGCTGTCCGGATGGGCGGCGAAATATTTGGCGATATGCCGCTCCACCGCCATACCGAGACTTTCATCTTCGCTATAGGTCTCCCCGTTCTGGGGTGTCTCTTGTGGCGACAATTCTTGTTCGATCACCTTGGCATTGATGACATCGTCGGAGTAAAGCGCGGCGAGACGGCGAACGAGATTTTCGAGTTCGCGCACGTTGCCGGGCCATTTATGTTTCTTAAGCGTTTCCAGCGCATCGCGGTCGATGCTTTTGATCGGCAGTCCTTCCCCTTGCGTCTGGTCGAGAAAATGCCGGACGAGATCGGGAATATCCTCGGCCCGCTCACGAAGCGGCGGCAGGCGGAGCGGAACGACATTGAGTCGATAGTACAGATCCTCGCGGAACAATCCCTGACGCACAAACTGGCGTAAGTCGCGGTTGGTGGCAGCGACAATGCGGACATCGGTCTTGATCGCGGTGCGCCCGCCGACCGTCGTATATTCCCCCTGCTGCAGCACCCGGAGAAGACGGGTCTGCGCCTCAATTGGCATATCGCCGATTTCATCGAGGAACAAGGTGCCGCCCTGCGCCTGTTCGAACCGGCCAACGGCACGGGCATCCGCGCCCGTGAAGGCGCCCTTTTCATGCCCAAACAGTTCCGATTCGATCAACTCCTTCGGGATGGCCGCCATATTGATCGGCACGAAGGGACCGTTTTTCCGCTTGCCATATTCATGGAGCGCGCGGGCGACCAGTTCCTTGCCCGTCCCGCTCTCCCCAGAAATGAGGACCGTGAGGTCCGTTCCCATCAGGCGCGCCAACACACGATAGATATCCTGCATGGCGGGGGAGCGGCCGATAAGAGGTGTCTTCGTCTCCTCCTCCTCGCTGCTGCTTTTGCGCGACGATTTCTTGGGCTTGGAGAGCGCCCGCTCGACCACCTGCAGCATTTCCTTCAAGTCGAAGGGCTTTGGCAGATAGTCATAAGCGCCCCGCTCCGTCGCCTTGATGGCGGTTAGCAGCGTGTTTTGCGCGCTCATGACGATGACGGGAAGCTCGGGCCTAATTTTCTTGATGCGCGGCAGAAGATCAAGGCCGCTTTCATCCGGCATAACCACATCGGTCAGGATGATATCGCCGACCCCTTCCAGTACCCAGTTGTAGAGCGTTGCGGCATTGCCGGTGGAACGAACAACATAATTGGCACGCGACAGCGCCTGATCGAGAACGGTGCGGATGCTCTGGTCGTCATCTGCAACAAGGATTGTACCGGTCATGGGTTAAGCGTCCATTTTGGAAAAGTTGTAAACGGGCAGGCGGATCAGGAAATTCCCGCCCGCCGCCGCAGTGTCATATTCGATGATGCCGCCATGATCGCCGACGATCTTGGCGACCAGCGCAAGACCGAGCCCGCTGCCGCCCTGCTTCGTGGTCACGAAGGGATCGAATATATGCGGCAGGATTTCGGCCGGAATGCCGGGGCCATTATCATGTATCCCGACTTCCAGCGGCAGTTGCACCTTATCCTTGCTGCCCGGAATGGCGAGCCGGATGCCGTGCCGGTAAGCGGTAGTGAGGATGATCTCTCCCTTCCCTTCCGGCACCGATTCGGCCGCGTTTTTCACAAGATTGAGCAAGACCTGGACAAGCTGGTCGCGGTTACCATAAACGAAGGGGAGCGAAGGGTCGTAATTCTCCCGGAAAATGATCTCGCGACCAAAGCCCGCCTCTGCGACACGTCGGACATGCTCCAGCACCTCATGGATATTGACGGCATCACGATCGATGGGCCGGTCATCGGAAAAGGCTTCCATCCGGTCGACAAGGGCGCAGATGCGGTCAGTTTCCTCGCAGATGAGGCGGGTAAGCGCCCGGTCCGCATCCGACGCATTCATTTCCAAAAGCTGGGCCGAGC
This sequence comes from Alphaproteobacteria bacterium, assembly GCA_006226265.1. Lineage (GTDB taxonomy): Bacteria > Pseudomonadota > Alphaproteobacteria > Sneathiellales > Sneathiellaceae > Sneathiella. The sequence goes on from SBHH01000078.1 coordinate 7,195, forward strand.
CCCGGATGCCGGAAAGCGGGTTCTTCACCTCATGGGCGAGCATGATGGCCATCGCGGTAACCGAACGCGCCGCCCCCCGGTGGGTCAACTGGCGGTCCATCTTGAGGGCGATGGTCCGTTCCTCGATCTGGACAACGACGTTCGATGTCCCGTAAAGCGCGGAAACCTGCAGATTGACATTCTTGATGCCGGTCTTGGGCGTACCGAGATCGACCCCGTATTCGGAGACACAATCGCTGCTGTAACGCACCTGCCCGATCAGGCCAAGAAGCGGGCTGTCGAAGGGCACCAGTTCCTCGATCGCGGTCTGGCGCAAGATATTGGTGGAGGAGCCAAAAAAGGCCTCCCCCGCCGGGTTGGCCATGCAGATATAGCCTTCCTCATCGATCACGATGATCGGATCGGGGAGCGCGTTCAGAACCGAAAGCGCATCGACATCGACCTTTTTGCGCTTGGTGCCACTGAAGGGGTTCGGCAAAGGCATGTCAGGCGCTTCTCCTCATATCTTGCGCGTCATAAAAGCGGATAATTTCGGTGCGCACCTCGCGCCAGTCACTCATACGGACAACTTTCTGGCGGAAGTCCTCCCCACCCGTGAGCCGCTCCGCATACCAGCCAAGATGTTTTCGCGCGACGCGCATGCCAACATCCTCCCCATAAAGGGAAATAAGCGCGTCGTAATGCTCTAAAAGAATGGCTTTCTGTTCCTCGAAATCGGGGTCTTCAATGCGCATCCCCCGCCCGAGGAAGGCCGCAACCTGCGAGACGAACCAGGGGCGACCGTAACTTCCACGCCCGATCATCACGCCATCCGCGCCGGACTGGCGGATCGCCTCCGCCGCGTTGTCGGGACTCTGGATATCGCCATTGGCGATGACCGGGATCGACACAGCTTTTTTCACTTCGCCAATGAAGCGCCAGTCGGCCTCGCCCTTAAAGAACTGGCAGCGGGTGCGGCCATGGACGGTCAGCATCCTGATGCCAACATCCTCGGCAATCCTTGCGAGCTCCGGCGCATTGCGGCTCTCGTCATCCCAGCCGGTCCGCATCTTTAGCGTGACCGGCAGATCGACGGCGCCCACGGTCGCCTCCAGGATTTTCCGGGCATGGTCGATATCGCGCATCAACGATGAGCCCGCCATGCCGGAGGTCACCTTCTTCACCGGGCAGCCCATATTGATATCGATAATCTGCGCGCCCATGTCGGCATTGAGTTTTGCGGCCTCCGCCATGATCTCGGGATCGCAGCCCGCGAGCTGTACGGCCATCGGCTGATCGTCATTGGCCGATCTCACAAGCCGGAGGGAGCGCCGCGTTTCCGCCACCATCGACTTGCTCGCGACCATCTCGGAGAAGACGAGCCCCGCGCCATAGCGCGTCACCAGCCGACGGAACGGCAGATCGGTAATGCCCGCCATCGGGGCAAGGAAAACCGGGCTGT
>SBHH01000044.1 GCA_006226265.1 Alphaproteobacteria bacterium
AGGATTGCCCGTGTCGTCCGTTACCGTCTTCAGCGCAAAAAAAATCATCACTATGAACCCGGCCCGCCCCCATGCGACCCATATCGCGGTCAAGGACGGTAAGGTCCTCGCGACCGGCAGCCTTGAGGAAATCAAGGGTTGGGGCGACTATACGCTGGATGAAACCTTTGCGGACAAGGTGATCATGCCGGGCCTGATCGAAGGGCATTGCCATCTGATGGCGGGCGGCATCTGGAAATTCACCTATGTCGGATATCAGGATCGCGTGGATCCTGACGGCAAGCCCTGGCCCGGCGTATCCGAGCTTTCCGCTGTGCAGGATCGCCTGCGCGAAGTTGAGAAAACCTTAGACCCGGATGAGCCGCTGATCGCCTGGGGCTTCGATCCCATCTTCCTGATGGACCGCCGTCTTGACAAGAACGATCTGGACGTGGTGAGCGATACGCGCCCCATCGCCATCATTCATTCCAACTTCCATCTGATGACGGTAAACAGCCCGGCATTGAAACTCGCGAATTACGTCGCCGATATGGATATCGACGGCGTTGCGATGGGCCCGGACGGCACGCCAAACGGCGAATTGCAGGAAATGGCCGCGATGTTCCCCATCATGCGCCGCTTGAACATCAACCTTCGCGAACTTGGCCGGAGTCGGGAGAGCATTACGGATTTCGGTAAGGTCTGCAACCGCGTTGGCGTGACGACCGCCGCCGACCTCATCAACGATCTACCCGATGAAGATGTCGCAGAAATGGATGAAATTACCAAGGGCGATGACTATCCGATCCGCCTTCTTTCCATGCTGAATGCCCTCACCCAGACACCGGAAGAGACCCGCGACCGCGCCCTTGTCCTTAAAGGCAAAAGCACAGAAAAACTGCGGCTCGGCGGTGTGAAGATCGTCACTGACGGTTCCATTCAGGGGCTGACCGCGCGGATGCGCTGGCCCGGTCATTATAACGGCGCACCGAACGGCATCTGGAATATTGTCCCGGATCAGTTAATAGATCTTGTGAGCGTACTTCATTGCGCGGGCGTGCAGATGCATATCCATACCAATGGCGATGAAGCGACGGAGGCCGCCCTCGACGCGCTGGAGGCCGCAAAGATCAAGCAGAACCGCCCGGATCTTCTTCATGTCCTGCAGCATTGCCAGATGGCCGACCGGGCGCAGTTTCGGAAAATGAAGCGGCTCGGTGTCGGGGTAAACCTCTTCTCCAACCATCTCTTCTATTTCGGCGACAAGCATTATGAAATGACCATGGGCCCGGAACGCGCGACGCGGATGGATGCCTGCCGCTCCGCGCTCGACTATGGCGTTCCCTTCACCATACATTCCGATGCGCCGGTCACGCCGATGGATCCGCTTTTCACCGCCTGGTGCGCCGTCAACCGCATCACGGAAAGCGGCCGCGTCCTTGGGGAGTATGAAAGAATTTCCGTTGCCGATGCGCTTCGCGCCATCACGCTCGGTGCCGCCACGACCTTGCATATGGATCATGAGGTCGGCTCAATCGAGGTCGGTAAGTGGGCCGATTTCGCGATCCTTGAGGATGACCCGGAGGAAATCGGCGGCGACAAGCTGAAAGACGTGCGCATCTGGGGCACCGTCCTCGCCGGGAACAAGCACAAGATCCCATGACGGAAAGCGGCCCTACCCTGCCGACGACAGTCCTGTCCGGTTTTCTCGGCGCAGGCAAGACGACACTCGTCAACCATCTGCTCCGGAATGCGGGGGAGCAGAAGATCATGGTCCTGGTCAATGACTTTGGTAGCCTGCCCATTGACCGGGACCTGATCGCATCGGAACAGGGCAATGTCCTCACGCTTGCGAACGGCTGTGCCTGTTGCAGCATGGGCGGCGATCTGTTCGAGGCTTTTTCGGCCGTGCTCGATTTCACGCCGCGCCCGGATCAGCTCCTGATCGAGGCGAGCGGCGTCGCCGAACCCGCCCGCATCGCCAATTTTGCGAAAGCAGAGCCCGAGCTTTCCCTTAATTCCATCGTCAGCCTTGCCGACGCGATGGAGTTCGAAACGATGCAGGACGATGCCCGCGTCGGCGCTGTCCTGAAAGAACAAGTGCGAAGTGCCCATCTCCTTCTCATCAGCAAATGCGATCTCGCCGATCAAGATAGGATTGCGCGGGTGGAAGGGCTGTTGCGATCCCTCAATCCGGCGGCACCGATATTACGCATGGCGGGCGGCGATATTTCTGCGGATGTCTTTTTCGGCCATGGCCTGGATGCCAGCGATTTTGAAGTTATCAGTCATAATCACGCCCATGATCACAGCCATGAAGATATTTTCGAGCGCTGGTCCCTCCCCCTTGATGGCCCCGCCGACCGGAAAGCGCTCAAAGCCGCGATAAATGAGCTTCCCGCGAGCGTCCTTCGCCTGAAAGGTATCTTCCGGGACCGGGAAACAGAGAGGCTCTGGAGCCTGCATAAGGCAGGTTCCCTCGTTCAGATTGCCCCGCTTGGAGAAGATGTGGATCGCCCGACCGGGCTCGTCGCTATTTCCATCGCCGGGACGGACAGCAATGCGCGTCTCGACGCAGCCTTCAAGGCGTGCGCCTGACCTATTCTCTCCAAGGAAGTCCTTGAAGGCTTTTCCGATTAAAGCCATATAAGGTTATGCATTTGATCGGAGAGGACCATGACCACGACGGACGCCGGAGAGATAGAAAAACCGCAGGAAAATGAGACGGTAAAGGACCCCGTCTGCGGCATGACTGTCACGCTCGGCAAGGGCAGACCCTCCTTCGATTATAAAGGCGATAAGTATCATTTCTGTTCGCAGAAATGCCATGACCGCTTCGCCGCCGATCCGCATTTTTATTTGAGCGGTGCAAGCAAGAAAAAGAAGAAATCCGCACCCAAGGAAGCGAAATATACCTGTCCCATGCATCCTGAAATTGTCGAGGATCATCCCGGCGACTGCCCGCTCTGCGGTATGGCGCTGGAACCCATGGGCGTACCTACGGGCAATGAAGGCCCGAACGAGGAATTGGTCGATTTCACCCGTCGTTTCTGGATCAGCGTGGCCTTTGCCCTGCCGCTCCTTATTCTCACGATGGGCAGCATGGCGGGCCTGCCGTTCGAGAAATGGATCGGCCCGAAACTCTCCCCCTGGATCGAGCTGGTACTGGCGACGCCGGTCGTGCTCTGGGCGGCGCTTCCCTTTTTCAAGCGCGGCTGGTCTTCGATCCTGAACAGAAGCCCGAATATGTGGACCCTGATCATGCTGGGCGTGGGCGCGGCCTATGGCTACAGCGTGATCGCGACGATTTTCCCGGGCGCTTTCCCCGCCTCCTTCCGGAATGAGGCAGGCGTCGTTCCCGTCTATTTCGAAGCCTCTGCCGTTATCATCGCGCTCGTCTTTCTAGGTCAGGTCCTTGAACTTCGCGCACGTGAGCAGACGGGCTCCGCCATCCGGGCGCTGCTCGACCTCGCACCCAAAACCGCGCGCCGCATCAATGACGACGGGACGGAGACGGACGCCCCGCTTGAAAATATCCTGGAGGGCGACAAGCTCCGTGTCCGGCCGGGGGAAAGTATTCCCGTCGATGGCGCCGTTTTGGAAGGCCATTCCTCCGTCGATGAAAGCATGATCACCGGGGAGCCGGTCCCGGTCGAAAAGAACGAGGGCGACAAGCTGACAGGTGGTACGCTGAACGGCAGCGGCTCCCTCGTCATGACGGCGGTGCAGGTCGGCGACGATACCATGCTCTCGCAGATCGTCGGCATGGTGGCAAGCGCCCAGCGCTCCCGCGCGCCGATCCAGGGCCTTGCTGACAAGGTTGCCGCCTGGTTCGTGCCAAGCGTGGTGCTCTCGGCCATTATCGCCTTTCTCATATGGGCTTTCCTTGGCCCCTCCCCCGCCATGATCCATGCGATTGTCGCGGCGGTGTCGGTGCTGATCATCGCCTGCCCCTGCGCCCTTGGCCTTGCAACGCCGATGTCGATCATGACGGCGACAGGACGCGGCGCGCAGGCCGGTGTCCTCATTCGCGATGCCGAGGCGTTGGAGCGGCTCGCCCGCGTCGATGTGCTGATCGTTGATAAGACGGGGACGCTAACTGAAGGCAAGCCTCGCCTGACTGATCTTCATACGGCGGAGGGCATAAGTGAGGAAGCGCTGCTGGGCGCAGCCTCCGCCCTTGAAAAAGGATCGGAGCATCCGCTCGCCGCCGCTATTCTGGAAGGTGCCGAGGAGCGCGAGATCAAGGTTAAAAAGACGGAAGATTTCAATGCCGTCACCGGCAAGGGCGTGGAAGGAAAGGTCGAAGGCAAGGAAGTCGCCTTCGGCAACCGGGCCATGATGTCGGAAAAGAATGTCGATATATCCTCTCTTGAAGACAAGGCCGCCCGCCTTCAGGAAGAGGGTAAAACCGTCATGTATGTGGCGATGGACGGTAAGGCCGCCGGCCTTGTTGCCGTTGCCGACCCGGTCAAGGAGACGACATCGGAAGCCATCAAAACGCTGCATGAGGCAGGCTTAAAAATCATCATGGCGACGGGCGACAATGCCCGAACCGCAAAGGCCGTTGCCGACAAGCTCGGTATTGACGAGGTGGAGGCCGATGTCCTGCCGGAGGGCAAGAAGGCGCTCGTCGACCGGCTGCATGAGGAAGGCCATCGCGTCGCCATGGCGGGGGATGGCATCAATGATGCCCCGGCCCTTGCCGCCGCCGATGTCGGGATTGCCATGGGCACGGGCGCTGATGTCGCCATGGAAAGCGCCGGGATCACGCTCGTTAAGGGCGATCTTAACGGCACTGTCCGGGCACGTACCCTCGCCGCAGCGACGTTGCGCAATATCAAGCAGAACCTTTTCTTCGCCTTCGCCTATAACGCCGCAGGCATCCCAATTGCGGCAGGCATTCTCTATCCGCTCACCGGCACCCTGCTCTCTCCCATGATCGCGGCGGCGGCGATGAGCCTTTCTTCCGTTTCGGTCATTTCAAACGCGCTCCGTCTTCGGGCAATCTCCCTTGACTGAACACAAAAGGCGCATAGGAATCAAGGGTTCAGGTCGTCTCGGCAATAAAGTCGGGCACAATCCCGGATTTTTCGATTAAGGCCGGGATATCTTCCCCCTTCAATAAACCATGACCAGCGACCAGCACGGTTTTAAGCCCCGCCGCAGCCCCACCCAGAATATCCGTATGCAGGGTATCGCCGACCATGGCAATCCGCGCTCTCGGGATCGCCGCGATATCGGGGCGAAGAAGGGCACGTTCAAAAACCGGAAGATAGGGCTTGCCATAGAAATCGGGCTCGACCCCGACCGCATCGGCAATGGCATGGGCGAAGAAGCCGGGCTCCCGCGATAGGCCCCATTCACGGGGGGCCACCAGATCCGGGTTCCCGACGACGACAGGCCGGGGCCGTTTTTCAATCGCCGTCAGCAGCATATCCTGACGCGCATCGTCCCAGTCGGCGGCACTTAAAAGAATGAAACCATCCACCGCATCGTAAAGCGCGGCATCCCGCCCGAGCAGTTGCACATTCGCCGGAATTTCCTCAATCCCAGCAGTTTCCAGCGCGGCAACACCCCAGAGAAAATTGTCGGGATAAGCCTCAAGCCCGTTCAGCATGGCATCGCGGCTTGAAATCACCTGCTCTGGCAAAAATCCGAACCCGAAGGAACGGTACTTCTCAACTGCCGCCCCCGCCCGGTAGGAGGCCGCGTTGGTCACAACAAAGACCTTCTTGCCCATGGTCTCCAGATCCCGGATGCGTTCCACTGCACCCGGAATGGCCGTCTCCCCCACATTGAGGACGCCGAAGGCATCAAGGAGGAAGACATCGATCTCGCCCGCGATATCCGAAAGATTGGCAATTTTACGGGCGCTCGCCGGAAAGGTTGCGGCGGGCAGGCGCGGACGCACCTCCTCATATCTTTCAAAAATTTCGGCGGCAGTGAGATCAGGGGCACGCATCGGCTTCTCGTTCTTCTTAAATTGTCACGCAAGGCTTTGCAGTATGGCGAATTGCGACGCGGAGGCAAGGCTCTAGTTTGCGTTGGCTTAATCTTCCCACAAGCGGAAAAAGGATGTTATAAATAAGAAAAAACGAAAAGGGAGGAACCCGTGAATGATCTCGATTTTTCCGGAAAAACGGTGCTCGTCGTCGGTGGATCCAGCGGGATCGGCAACGGCATAGCGCAAAATTTCCGGTCCCGGGGCGCGGAGGTATATATCTGGGGCACCCGACCGCGCGCGGAAGACTATGCGGGCCTTGAAGGCTCCGATCTTGCCGGGCTTCACTACGATTATATGGATGTCAGCAATTTCGCTGCGATAGAGGCTCATAATCCGCCCTTCGATCATCTCGATATTCTGGTCCTCTCACAAGGAACCGTCCTCTATAAGCGGGGCGAGTTTGAAATGCCGGGCTGGCAGAAAGTCATGGATGTCAATCTCAACAGCCTGATGGCCTGTGCCAGCAAATTCCATGACATGCTGGCGGCAAGGCGCGGCAGCCTCGTGATTATCAGCTCCACCGCCGGATATCACGCGACACGCGGCAATCCCGCCTATAACGCCTCCAAGACCGGGGCGATTGGCCTCACCCGCACGCTCGGCCAAGCCTGGGCCGGAGAAGGCATTCGCGTGAACGGCGTTGCGCCCGGCCTGGTCGATACCAAGCTGACCAAGGTCACGACGGACAATCCGAAACGGCGCGAAGCCGCCATTCAAAGTATCCCGGAAGGCCGCCTTGGCACACCTGACGATATTGCGGGCGCCGTCCTTTTCCTCGCTTCTCCGCTTGCAAGCTACGTCGTCGGCCAGACGATTGTGGTTGATGGCGGGCTGATCCTCTAACACTCGGAAATTCATGAAACGGAACCCACCATGACCAGACTGTCCAAACTGAGCCGCTCCATCGCCGGAAAGACTGCGCTCGTTACCGGCGCGGCAAGCGGCATGGGTCGCGCCACGGCCCATCTATTCGCCGATGAAGGCGCGAATATCGCCGTCACCGACATCAACGAGGAAGGGGTCGCGAAGGTGGTGAAGGAGATCAAGGATGCTGGAGGAAGCGCGGAAGGCTGGGTCCTGGATGTTACGAATGACGAGAATATCCGCGACGTTGTAGCCCGGATTGCGGAAACCTTTGGCGGTCTTGATATCCTGATCAACAACGCCGGATTTGCCCGCCATGTCTCGATCGAGGATGAGGGTTATGAAGCCGTCTGGCAGCAGCATATGGATGTCCTCTTGACCGCACATGTCCGCCTGATCCGTGCCGCCCTGCCGCATTTGAAGAAATCCGGCGAGGGACGCATCGTCAATATCGCTTCGACCGAGGGGCTCGGCGCGACGCCCGAGGTGAGCCCCTATTCTTCCGCCAAGCATGGCGTGATCGGGCTCACGCGCTCCCTCGCCGTCGATCTTCCGAAATTCGGCATCACGGTCAATTGCATTTGTCCCGGCGCGGTCCATACCGGCATCACCGAGCGGATCAAGGACGAGCATAAGGAGATTTTCGCCCGCCGCCGCATCCCCCTCGCCCGCTATGGCGAACCGGAGGAAGTGGCCCATGCAACCTTGAGCCTGGCGCTGCCCGCCGCTTCCTACATCAATGGGGTTGCCCTGCCGGTCGATGCCGGCCTCACCATCAAGAACGCCTGAGCGGAGCCGGTTGCCCGGAGAGCTTCGCGGCGATCATGTCCTTGAACACGACGGCCGCCGGGTTGAGCGTGCGGCCCGAAAGGGTAATGATCCCAACCGGCCGGAGGACCAGCGGCTCCTGTAGTTTCAGCGGAACGATGTTGGACCTGTCGATCACCGGAAGATAGGATGACAGGATAACCCCGACACCGGCCCCGGCCGAGACGAGGGCCGCTGCCGTCTGGATCAGGGCGGGTTCGAACACGGCATTGAGCTCCAGCCCCTGCCCCGCGAGCGTCTTGTCGATACTGCGGCGGACCCCCGTATCTTTCGAGAGCAGAACGATTTCCTCGCCTTCAAGCTCTCGCCATCGCACTGCCGATCGGGTGCTTAACGGATGATCCTTTGTGACGATCAGCATGATCTCGTCGTCATACATCGGCTGGAATTCAAGATCGCCCATTTCTTCCGGATAGGAGGCGATGGCGAAGTCGGCCTCACCGTCTCTCACACGGTCGATAACAGTCTCCCAGACTCCGTCGTAAAGCTGTATCCGGATATCCGGATATTTCTGGCGAAATGCGACGATCAATGATGGAAGCTGATTAGTGGCAACGGACGGAAAGGCCGCCACAGATACCTTGCCTCTTTTAAGGCGGGCAAGATCTTTCATATGGGCGGCGGCCAGCTCCAGATCGCGCACCACCGTCCGCGCAAGCGGCAGAAACTCGGTCCCCATTTCCGTCAGTTCCACCTGACGGGTACTGCGCGTCAGCAACTGAACGCCCATCTCCGCCTCCAGCTGCTGGATCAGGAGGGACAGGGTCGGCTGGGTTACATTCTGCTCCTCTGCTGCCTTCGTAAAATGCAGATGCCGGGCAACGGCATCGAATGCACGGAAATGCTTGATATCCATATTATTT
>SBHH01000200.1 GCA_006226265.1 Alphaproteobacteria bacterium
CCTCGCTCTGGCGGCTCGCGGCCTCCGTCATCGCCTCCACTGCCTTCAGCACGCGCTCCGGCGTGGCCGGGGCGTCAAGATCGGGATAAAGGCGGTAGTTCGACAGGCTGGAAACGGCGTCCGCAATCGCGTTCCAGGCGGAAATGGCGAGCATGAAGGGCGGTTCCCCCACTGCCTTCGATTTGAAGATTGTCTCCTCGACATTCTCACCGCGCTCATAAATCTTCATGGTGAAATGCGGCGGCCGGTCGCTGCAGGCGGGAATTTTATAGGTCGAGGGCGCATGGGTCTTGAGGTTCCCGGCGGCATCGAAGAAAAGCTCCTCCGTCGTCAGCCAGCCCATCCCCTGAATGAAACCCCCTTCGATCTGGCCGAGGTCAACGGCGGGGTTGAGGCTTTTTCCTGTATCATGCAGGATATCGACGGCGGTGATTTTATTCTCGCCGGTCAGGGTATCGATCACGGCCTCCGATACTGCCGCGCCATAGGCGAAATAATAGAAGGGCCGCCCGGTCAGGGTTTCCGCATCGTAATGGATCTTGGGCGTCTTGTAATAGCCGGTTGCGGAAAGAGAGATGCGCGCGAGATAAGCCTGCCAGACAAGTTCCTTGAACGGGATTTCCTTAGGCCCGATTTTCACCCGGTTAGGCTTGAAAACAATCTCATGCTCCGGTACCTCGTAATGGGCGACCGCGAATTCGATCAGCCGGGCTTTTAAGGTAAGCGCCGCCGCTTCCGCCGCCTTGCCGTTGAGATCGGCACCGGAGGAGGCCGCCGTCGGTGAGGTGTTCGGCACCTTGTCGGTCCGGGTCGCGGTGATGCGGACTTTACCCAAATCAATCTGCAACACTTCCGCGACGACCTGGGCGACCTTGACATAAAGACCCTGTCCCATCTCCGTGCCGCCGTGATTGATCATCACGCTGCCATCCGTATAGATATGCAGAAGCGCGCCTGCCTGATTCATATGGGTGGCGGTGAAGGAAATACCGAACTTCACCGGGGTGAGGGCAATGCCTTTCTTGAGATAGGGGCTCGCCTCGTTAAAGGTGCGGATGGCATCCCGCCGCGCCGCGTAATCAGAAGATTTTTCAAGGGCCGCGATCAGTTCCGGCGCGATATTATCCTCAACCGGCATCTGGTAAGGCGTGAGGTTACGGCTCTCCTTGCCATAGAGATTGACTTTGCGCACATCAAGCGGGTCCATCTGCAGATGGCAGGCGATGGCATCCATCATCCGCTCCGGCGCCAGCATCCCTTGCGGTCCGCCGAAGCCCCGGAAGGCGGTGTTGGAAACCGTATGGGTCTTGCAGCGATGCGAGATGATCGAGACATTTTCCAGATAATAGCAATTGTCCACATGGAACATTGCCCGGTCATTGATGGAGGCGGAGAGATCGACCGAGCGGCCGCAGCGCGACGCCAGCACGAATTCCGCTCCATGCACGCGTCCCGTCTCGTCAAAGCCGAAATCGACCGTGATCACGAAGTCATGGCGCTTGCCGGTCATCACCATGTCATCGTCCCGATCAAGCCGGAGCTTCGCGGGGCGGCCCGCCTTCTGCGCGGCAAGGGCGGCCATGGCGGCGAACCAGGCGCCCTGCGTTTCCTTTCCGCCGAAACCGCCGCCCATGCGGCGCACCTGCACCGTCACCGCGTTCTGCGGAACGCTGAGGACCTTGGCGACATTATGCTGCACTTCCGTCGGATGCTGGGTCGAGGAATAGACGAACATTTCGTCTTCCTCCCCCGGGATGGCGAGGGCGATATGCCCTTCGAGATAAAAATGATCCTGTCCGCCCACTTCGAACCGGCGGGAGAGCCGATAAGGCGCCGCCTTGATCGCGGCGGCGGCGTCGCCCCGCCTGATTTCCCGGCTTTGAAGCACGAAGGACTGGGCGGCGATGGCCTGCTCGACCGTCGTGATGGCGGGCAGTTCCTCATATTCGACGACGGCCTTTTTCGCGGCGGCGCGGGCTTGTGCAAGGCTGTTCGCGGCAACGGCGAAAAGCGGCTGCCCGACATATTCGACAAGGCCGTCGGCAAAAAGCGGATCGTCCCCGGCGATGGGGGAGGCGTCATTGACGCCCGGAATGTCGGCGGCGGTCAGCACGACGGCGACGCCCGCACAATCGCGGACGGCGGAAACGTCGAGCTTCGTGATATGGGCATGGGCCTTCTCGCTCATCGCGACATAGAGATGGAGAAGGTTCTTGGGCTCCGGGATATCGTCGATATAGTGCGCTTCGCCTGACACCTGACGCGCGGCGCTGTCATGGGGATGGGCGCTATGGACGCCGCCCCGGATCGCTTTCTGGGCGGAAAGGGCCTCAGACATGGACCAGTCCTCCTTCCCCGACGATGCGGCTCGGCACCTCCGGCAGGGTCGTCTCGATTGCGAATTTTTTAAGGAGATTACAGGCGGCTTTCAGGCGGTATTCCTTGCTCGCGCGCATATCGCTCATGGGCGTGAAGTCATCGGCCATATGATCGAGAGCCGCCTCGACCGTCGCGAGCGACCAGAGGTTGCCTTTAAGCGCCGCCTCCGTTGCCCTGGCGCGCGCGGGAACGCCCGCCATGCCGCCAAAGGCGATGCGGATATCCGCGACCTTGCCGTCTTTTAAGCTAAGCGCGAAGGCGCCGCAAACGGCGGAGATATCCTGATCGAAGCGCTTTGAAATCTTGTAAGTCGCGAAATGATCGTCCGGTTTCAGAAAAGGCACCTCGATGCGGGCGACAAATTCGCCGGGCTTCAAATCCTGCTTCCCATATTCAAGGAAGAAATCATCAAGCGGCAAGGCCCGTTCACCGCCAGTAGAACCCAAGACAAGCTTTGCATTAAGTGCGATCAGCGCGGGCGGCGTGTCGCCGATCGGCGATCCGTTGGCAATATTGCCGCCGATGGTGCCGCTGTTGCGGATCTGGGTGGAGGCAATGCGCCGGATGAGTTCCCCAAGATCGGGATGAAAGGCTTTGAGCCGCGCCCATGCATCGCTGTAGCTCACTCCCGCACCGATCATGAGATGGTCTTCCGTCTCCTGGATGCTGTTCAATTCCTCAATTCGGCCGAGGTATATAATACAGGTGAGGCGGCGATGCTGCTTGGTGACCCAGAGCCCGACATCGGTCGCGCCTGCAAGCAGGGTCGCGTTCGGATGCTCCTTCAACAATGCTTCCAGCTCCGCGACCGTTCGGGGGGCGAAGAAATGCCGCGTCCCCTCTGTAAGATGCAGGCTGTCATCCTCCCCCAGCGTTTCAAGAAGGGCGCGGCGGGCGTCATGGCTCGCGTCGAACTGATCGGTCGGACCCTTGGCTGCAATTTTCTGCGCCGCCTCGACAATCGGACCATAGCCTGTACAGCGGCAGAGATTGCCCGCGAGCACGTCGTCGATATGGCCGCGCGCGCCGTTGCAGCCCGTATGCATCTCGGCGAACATCGACATGACGAAGCCCGGCGTGCAGAAACCGCATTGCGTGCCGTTCGCCTCGACCATCGCCTTCTGCACCGGATGAAGCGCGCCGCTTTGAGTTTTCAGATCCTCGACCGTGATCAGTTCCTTGCCGTCCAGCATGGGCAGGAACTGGATGCAGGCATTGACCGCCTGATAGCGGATATTGTCTTTCTCAAGGGTGCCAAGCACCACAGTGCAGGCGCCGCAGTCGCCTTCCGCACAGCCTTCCTTGCTGCCGGTGAGCTGGGCCCGATAGCGGAGATGGTTCAAAAGGGTTTCGGTCGGATCGACATCCTCCAACTCGACAATTTCACCCCGGTGAACGAATCTCAGTTTCTGGCGCATGATCTATTCCGGAAATACCGCGTCAACTATAGCAGAATATCGAAAGGATGGGCAGATATCGTGCATCAGCTTCCCCGATAAGTCGAATAGCCGTAAGGCGAGAGGAGGAGAGGGACATGATAATGCGCCCCCTCATCGGCGATGCCGAAACGAAGGATGATATCTTCCAGAAACGGCGGATCGGGAAGTTCAAGGCCGGCGGCGGTGAAATAAACCCCGGCCTCGAACTCCAGTTCATAGCGGCCTTTCCTGAACGTCCCCCCCTCCATTAACGGAGCATCGACGCGCCCGTCCGCATTGGTGGTCGCGGCGGCAATTTTCTCCCGCGCCGATCCCGCAAGACGGTATAGCGTGATCCCGATCCCGGCGGCGGGCTTGCCCGTCGCGGTATCCAGAACATGCGTCGTCAGTTTCCCCATTCCGCTTCCCCCGTGTCGCGGCGCGCATTGCCGCAACTTCAATGGCAGCTTGCATGACTGATCCTAGATTGTCCACATGTTTTATTTATTTTGTATACAATTCATATGTATGTTGTATAACTAAAAAGGAGGGAATTGTAGTAAGGATCGATCATGAGCAGGACTGCCCCAACAGCCGCTGTCGCCCGTGCCCCGGAGGCACCCCGAAAATCGCAGAACGACCTTATTCATAGCCAGGTGTTTACCGCCATATTGGAGCAACGCCTCGCGCCCGGAACGAAGCTCGCGGAAGACACGCTCGGGCAGATTTTCGGCGTGAGCCGGACGGTGATCCGCGCCGTGCTGCAGCGCCTCGCGCATGAGCGGATCGTTCGTATCCATCCCAACCGGGGCGCGTTCGTTGCCGAACCCTCGCCCGAGGAGGCGCATGAAGTGCTGGAGGCCCGCCGCCTGATCGAGGAGGGGATCATGCGCCTTGCCATCCAGAAATGCAGCCCGTCCGATATCGCAATGCTTCAGGACATGGTCGCGGCGGAGCAAAAAAGCCTCGATGCCGGGGATCATCAGGTCTGGGTCCGCCAGTCAGGCGATTTCCACCTGCGGCTAGCGAGAATAGCCGGGAGCGAGACCCTGACCGCCTATCTTCGCGAGTTGATCTCGCGCACCTCCCTCATCATCGTGCAGTATCAGAAGGGCAATTTGTCGAGTTGCGCCTGCGATGAGCATCTCGATATCATTGACGCGCTTTCCGAAAAGGACGAGGCGCGCGCGGTTACCGTCATGCTCGATCATTTAAGCACGCTTGAAAACAACCTTCATCTGTCGGGGGAAAGCCCGAAAAGCGATCTTTACGCCATCTTCCAACAACAATCAGAAAATCAGGAGCCGGCATCGTGACCGATCAGTCAAAGCTTCCCTATCCCCGTGATCTTATCGGCTATGGCGCCAATCCGCCGGACCCGAAATGGCCGGACGGCGCCCGCGTGGCGGTTCAGTTCGTCCTAAATTACGAGGAAGGCGGCGAGAACTGCGTCCTGCATGGCGATGCGGCGTCGGAGGCATTTCTTTCCGAAATTATCGGCGCGGCGATGCTGCCGGACGTGCGCCATATCAGCATGGAATCGATTTATGAATATGGCAGTCGGGCCGGTGTCTGGCGTGTCCTCCGCCTGTTCAAGGAGTTCGACATCCCGCTCACCATCTTTGCGGTTGCCATGGCGCTTGAACGAAATCCCGCCGTTGCCGAGGCCGTGAAGGCGGCCGGGCATGAAATCTGCAGCCATGGCTATCGCTGGATCGATTATCAGTATGTCCCGGAAAGCGTTGAGCGCGAGCATATGCAGCGCGCGATCGAGATCATCACGCGCCTGACGGGGGAACGCCCGCTTGGCTGGTATACAGGGCGGACCAGCCCCAACACCCGCCGTCTGGTCGCGGAGGAAGGGGGCTTCCTGTATGACGCCGACGCTTATGACGATGATCTCCCTTACTGGATCGAAGAGGCGGGACGCGATCAGCTGGTCATCCCCTATACCCTGGATGTGAATGACATGCGCTTTGCCTCTCCGCAGGGCTTCAACAGCGGGGAGCAGTATTTCACTTACCTCAAGGACGCCTTCGATACCCTCTATGAAGAGGGGGAGACCGCGCCCAAGATGATGTCCGTCGGGCTGCATTGCCGCCTTGTCGGCCGTCCGGGCCGGATCGCGGCGCTGAAGCGCTTCCTGAAATATGTAAAGAGCCATGACAAGGTCTGGTGCGCGCGGCGTATCGACATTGCGCGTCACTGGCATGAGCATCATCCGCCCGCCGGTGCCGCATGACGTCCGTCAAATTCAGGGTTCCGCCAAATAAAATGAACGAAGTTCAGTTTATCGAGACTTTCGGTGGAATTTATGAGCATTCACCCTGGGTCGCGGCGGCGGTCTGGGGGCAGGGCGTGGATGAGGCCGATGCGGATATCAACGCCTTTGCGGCCCGCATGGCGGCGGTTGTCCGAGCGGCGGGACATGCGCGGCAGCGCGCGCTGGTCGAGGCGCATCCCGATCTTGCGGGCAAGGCGGCGGCGCGGGGTGACCTCACCGCATCGTCAAGTGCCGAGCAGCAAAGCGCCGGTCTCGATAATTGCAGCGCCGAGGAATATGCGGAATTTCAGGCCTGTAATACCGCCTATTGGGAGAAGTTCGGCTTCCCCTTCGTTATGGCGGTCAAAAACAGCAGCAGCCCCGAAATTCTGGCCGCCTTCAAGGCGTGCCTTTTGAACAACCCGGATCAGGAGCTCATCCGCGCCCTTCTTGAGATTGACAAGATCGCCCTCATCCGGCTTATGGAATTGCGAACCCCCGAAGGAACCGGGGAAGGAGAGAAAGAATAATGACGTTTGACCTTCACGATCTAGAGGCGGTTGCCGCTGCCTGCACGGATCTGGCCTCCCCCCGGCTCGGCGCCGAGGTGATTTTTGCGACCGATGATTTCTTCGCCGACAAGGCGCGCCTGATCGACCCGGCGGATCCGGTTTTCATCGCCGATAAATATGACGATAACGGCAAATGGATGGATGGTTGGGAAAGCCGCCGGAAAAGGGGCGAGGGCTATGATCATTGCATCGTCCGGCTGGGCCTGCCGGGGGTTATCAGGGCGGTCGATATCGATACCCGTCACTTCACCGGCAATTTCCCGCCGGCGGCCTCTCTCGATGCCTGCTATGTCGCGGAAGGGGAGCCTGCCGCCGATACGGTCTGGACGGAAATCGTCCCCTCTCTTTCGTTGAAAGGCGACAGCCATCATCCGGTTGAAGTGGAAAGCGGCGCAACCTGGAGCCATCTGCGCCTCAATATCTATCCCGATGGCGGCGTCGCGCGCCTTCGCGTCTATGGCAAGGTGGAGTGCAACTGGGAGACCCGCGATGAGAATGAGGTGATCGACCTTGCGGCCCTCGTAAACGGCGGGCGGGGTGTCGCGGCGAGCGATCAGCATTACGGCTCTCCCTCCAATATCCTCGCGCCCGGGCGCGGCATCAATATGGGCGATGGCTGGGAAACCCGGCGGCGGCGCGAACCCGGCAACGACTGGGCGATCATAGCGCTCGGCCATCCCGGCGTGATCGAGAAGATCGAGGTCGATACCGCCCATTTCAAGGGGAACTACCCGGATCGTTGCTCGATCCAGGCCGCATTCGTGACCGGCGGCACCGACGCCTCTCTTGTCACGCAAAGCATGTTCTGGAAAACCTTGCTGCCGGAACAGAAGCTCAGCATGGACCATATCCATACGTTCGAGGACGGCATTGCCGATCTCGGGCTGGTGAGCCATGTCCGGCTCAATATCATCCCGGATGGCGGGGTCAGCCGCCTTCGCCTCTATGGCAGGATCAAGCGGGGTGCGTGATGAAACTTGAAATCCTGCCTCTGACCAAGGAAGCCTTCGCCCCCTTCGGCGATGTGATCGAGACGGAGGGGAGCAAGTCGTTTGAGATCAATAACGGCTCCACGCTCCGTTATCATGACCTTGCGCAGGTTGAGACGGATGCGCGCGTGCTCGTAAATATCTTCCGCGCGACGCCGCTTCAATATCCGCTTGAAATCAAAATGGTGGAGCGCCATCCGAAGGGCAGTCAGGCCTTTGTCCCGCTTGAAAAAAGATCCTATCTGGTGCTGGTCGCGCCGAAGGGGGAAAGCGTCGCGCCCAATGATCTCCGGCTCTTCCTCGCGAACGGATCGCAGGGTGTCAATTACCATGCGGGCACCTGGCATCATCCGGTCATGGCGCTGAAGGAGACAAGCGATTTCCTCGTCATCGACCGGGGCGGGGAGGGGCCCAACTGCGACGAGTTCTATTTTGAGAACACAGATATCCGGGTCGAACTGTAGCTTTAAAGCTTCGTGCGGTAGTGATAACCGTAAAGCACCTCGGTAAAGCCCATATGTTCCCAGAAGGCGCGCCCGCCCTCATTCGCACAGACGACCTGCAGATAGGCAGTGGTCATGCCATCGGCGATGGCGCGGGCAAAGAGCGCGCGGGTGATCGCGCCCGCAAGGCCCTTCCGCCGATGGGCGAAATTGGTCGCAAATTCAAAAAGGCCGAGATATTTCTTCGATCCCACACCGAGACCGCAGGCAATGATCTCGTCCTCCTCGATGATCGAGGCGCAATAAAGCGGCATATCGACCCGCTCCAGCATTTCGTTGAAAATGATCTGCTGACGCTCGTCCTGACCGGTAAGATGGGCGAGGCCGTCGCGCCAGAAATCGGAGGGAATCGTCTCGATGGTGACAACGGC
>SBHH01000370.1 GCA_006226265.1 Alphaproteobacteria bacterium
TCGTTGGGGAGAAGCGGTGAATATTCGAGAATTGGGCTTGCGACGATTTCCTCAACATCGCGGGCGAGCTTCTTGATGATATGATGCGGTGCGCTCTGACTGTGCTTTAAGGAATCGGCAATAACGGCGCGCACGGCCGTCAGCTGATCCGCCGCAAGGATTTCGAGTACCTCCACCGTCTTTTCAAGAAGAACAGCCGCTTCGGGTCCGCTCAGATCCGGTAGCAGACGACAGATTTTCCGGGCAAGCTCGATCCGTATCTCGACCTCGTGATCGTACGCAAGGCGCAAATTTGCCTTGTCCGGCGTCGAGGGGTTTTGTGCAAGACTTTTCCGGACCTCCGGCTCGACATCATCGGTCAGGTAATAAAGAATCTCCGGCTCCGTCGTCGGACGGCGCGCAAGGTCATTGCGGACGGCAAGCTCCCGGCTCTGCATCCGAACCTTGTTATCTTCGTAATCCTTCGTTCTCGGCACCCTAAAATCCTCCGCCGGGAAGCATAGCCTGATTAGCCTTCTCTGATAAGCCGCCTGTTTCGCGAAATTCGAGTTAAGGAAACACGAAACCGGTAAATAAACACTTGTCTTCCGAGATCATCAGCGCCAAAGTCCCGCCATGACTGAAGCGCCGCGCTGGAAAGACTTTTCCCATATCAACTGCTGGATTTTCGATCTGGATAACACCCTTTATCCGCATGAATCCAACCTGTTCGCCAAGATCGACCAGCGGATGGGGGAATTTCTCTGCGATTTTCTGCAAGTCGAACTGCCCGAGGCAAAGGCCGTCCAGAAGAAATATTTCCATGAGCACGGGACAACACTGAACGGCCTGATGCAGAATCACGACATCGACCCGCATGACTTCCTGAAGTATGTGCACAATATTGATGTCAGCGATCTTGCTGCCAATGCGACGCTCGCCTCTGCTCTCGAACAGTTGGACGGACGCAAGATTATCTTCACCAACGGCTCGATCTTTCATGCCAAGAATGTTTCAAGCCAGCTCGGTATCGAACATCATTTCGATCATATCTTCGATATAGCCGCCGCCGATTTCCGCCCGAAGCCCGATAAAGGCGTCTATGAAAAGCTGGTCAGGGAGCTTGATATCGACCCCACACGCGCCGTCCTGTTCGAGGATATGGCCGTCAATCTTGCGCCTGCCCATGAAATGGGTATGATAACCGTCTGGATTCCGAACCCGGCCCATTGGTCGAGTGAGGGATCGGAAGGGGTACATATCCATTACACCATCGATAATCTTGCCAACTGGCTGGAAGCGCTTCTCGAAGACAAAATCCGCACAAACCTCTAGGGAAATGGCGCCCTCCTGATTGACATCCAGCCGCACCTCGGTATGTTTTCGCAAACAGTCCAACATCAGCTTTAAGGAACAAAGATGACATTATCCGACTTGCAGACGGCCGTTGACGCCGCCTGGGAAAACCGGGACGCCATTTCCTCATCAACCGGCGGGGAGACCCGCGACGCCGTTGAGGCCACCCTCGAAGCCCTCGACAGCGGTAAATTGCGCGTCGCCGAAAAAGGGTCGGACGGCTGGACCGTCAACCAGTGGGCCAAAAAGGCGGTGCTTCTTTCCTTCCGGCTCAACGATATGCAGATGATCAATGGCGGGCCGGGCACCTCGGGCTGGTACGACAAGGTGCCGAGCAAGTTCGAAGGCTGGGGCGAGAACCGTTTTCGCGAGGCGGGCTTTCGTGCCGTGCCGAACTGCGTCGTCCGCAAAAGCGCCTTCATCGCGCCCGGCGTCGTCCTGATGCCGAGCTTCGTCAATCTCGGTGCCTATGTCGACAGCGGCACCATGGTCGACACCTGGGTGACCGTCGGCTCCTGCGCGCAGATCGGCAAGAATGTACATCTCTCGGGCGGCGTCGGCATCGGCGGCGTGCTGGAACCTTTGCAGGCCGATCCCGTGATCATCGAGGATAATTGCTTCATCGGCGCCCGGTCAGAGGTTGTCGAAGGTGTGATCGTCGAGGAAGGTTCCGTTCTTTCCATGGGCGTCTTCATCAGTGCCTCCACCAAGATCATCAACCGCGAAACCGGCGACGTGCATGTGGGACGCGTGCCCGCCTATTCCGTCGTCGTGCCAGGAAGCCTGCCGGGCAAGCCGCTGCCGGACGGGACGCCGGGACCGAGCCTTTACTGCGCTGTCATCGTGAAGACCGTGGATGCCCGCACGCGCGAGAAAACCTCGATCAACGAGCTTTTGCGCGACTGAGTGAGTGCCGGGATGGGACGGTAAATTCACCGTCCCCCTCACCGCCTCCGGTTTTCGCGGTAAACCATATAGAGGCCGCTTGAGCCAATCACCGCAACCCCTATCCAGACATTGAGCGCCGGCAAGTCTGAAAAGATGACGAAGCCAAGCAGCACCGCCCAGAGCAGACCCGTATATTCAAAGGGCGTGATCACCCCGACCTCGGCAATCGTGAAAGAGCGCACCATGAGCGTATTGGCGGTGAGCGAGAGAGCCGCCATGACGCCAATGAGGCCGAGATCGTCAAGCGGGATGGGCTGCCAGAAGAAGGGCGTGAAAATCCCCGCCAGCAACGTGAGCCCGGCGGTTGCATAAAAGACGATGGCAAAGGTTGATTCCGTCGATCCGAGCCAGCGCCCCGACAGCATGAAGGCGCAATAACAAACGGCCGCACCCAGCACAAAGAAGGCATCCATCTGCAACGCGCCGCTGGTTGGCTGCATGACAATCAGGACCCCCATAAAGCCGACAACGATCGCGCCCCAGCGGTGAATGCCGACCTTTTCGCCAAAAAGCGGGACGGAGGCCGCCGTCATGATGAAAGGCGAGACGAAGAAAATCACCGTGGCATCGGCAAGCGGCAGGTTTTTAAGTGACAGAAAAAAGCACATGGGTGCGGCGAAGCCGAACAGCGCCCGGATTATATGCGCTTTTATTTTGCGGGTTCTAAGCCGTGCAATCCCGCCCCGCATAAGCACCCAGAGCAGCAGGAAAGGCATAGTGACAAGGCCGCGGATAAACAGGATCTGAATGACGGAATAGTTTGCCTCCACCAGCAGCTTGGCAACCGCATCCATCGTCGACAACAGGCAGATGCCGACGACCATCAACAGGATGCCTTTCAGATTTTCGACTTTTGCAGGGACAGCGATTTTCATCAGAATTCCGTGTTATAAAACGCATTCTCCCTCTTATCCCGGGACCATCGCCGTGGCAATGCAGCAATAATGACAATTTTGGCGCACCCGCGTACCTTCGCCATTGACCCGGCGAGGCTGCGGGCGGTAAAGGAAGTCTATGATGAATGAAAACACCCCCTTAAATGTCGTTGAACTGACCCAGGCGCTGATGCGCTGTCCGAGCGTGACCCCGTGCGATGCAGGCGCCCTCGATGTGTTGCAGGAGGCGCTGGAAAAAATCGGCTTTACCTGTCACCGCCTTCCCTTTTCCGATGAAAACACGCCGGATGTGGATAATCTTTACGCCCGCTATGGCACGAAAGGACCGAACTTCTGTTTCGCAGGGCATACCGATGTGGTGCCGGTCGGCGATACGGACAACTGGAGCGTCGATCCCTTCGGCGCCGAAATCAAGGATGGCATCCTTTATGGCCGGGGTGCCTCCGACATGAAAGCGGCCGTTGCCTCCTTCGCGGCCTCGGCGGATCGTTTCATTCGCGCGGCGGGCGCGGGCTTCAAAGGCTCCATCAGCCTGCTGATCACGGGCGATGAGGAAGGCCCCTCCGTCAACGGGACGCGCAAAGTCCTGAAATGGATGGAAGAGAATGGCGAGAAGATCGATCATTGCCTGGTCGGAGAGCCGACCAACCCCACCGAAATGGGCGAAATGGTGAAGATCGGCCGGCGCGGCTCCTACACCGGCTTCCTGACCGTCACGGGCACGGAAGGCCATGTCGCCTATCCGCATCTTGCCAATAACCCGATGCCGCCCCTGATCGAGATGACCGCCGGGCTCAACCGGATGGAGCTTGATGACGGGAACGAGCATTTCCAGCCGAGCAATCTTGAGATCACCACCATCGATGTCGGTAATACGGCCGGGAACGTGATCCCGAAATCGGCGCGTGCGACGTTCAATATCCGCTTCAACACCCATCACAGCCATGATTCGCTTGATGAGAAAATCCATGCCCTGCTGGATGAAGTCGCGGCGAAATACAAGGTGACTTATCAGTTGCAGGCACTTAAAAACTCCGTTCCTTTCCTGACCCCGGAGGGGGAGTTCAGCGAGCTTGTCGTCTCGGCGATCGAGAAGCGTCTCGGCCGCAGACCTGAGCTTTCGACGACCGGGGGCACTTCGGATGCGCGCTATATCAAGGATTACTGTCCGGTGGTCGAGTTCGGACTGGTCGGACAGACCATGCACAAGATTGACGAGCGCACGAATGTCTCGGATATCGAGGCGCTTGCCGACATCTACACGGACATATTGAAGGGATATTTTACGGAAACCTGATGGTGAGCCTTAAAGAAATATCCTGGTCCCTGTTTGGAATTTACCGGATCGTCCGCCAGGATCGCTTTGCCCTCGATTATTTCAATCTGTCCGCCAGCGGATTTTACAACTCCTTCTGGGCGCTCCTGCTTGCATTGCCGGTCTTTATTATCGACAACGCGATTGACTATCATTTTCTGAGTGACCTTGTTTCCCTGCCCGAGTTCCTTTTACTGCTGACGTTGGAGCTTTACATCAGCTTCGGGATATTCATCGTAACGATCGCTGCTCTTGCGCGGGTTTTCGGATATTCGGACCGGTTCAGCATCTTCATAATCGTCTATAACTGGCTGCAACTTGCTGTTTTCCTGCTCTGGCTACCGGTTTCCATTCTGACGAACGGCCTTCTGCCGCCGGGAGCCGGGAATCTCGTCAGCCTGCTTTTCATCGGTGCAAGCTATGTTCTGCTCTGGCAGATTTTCCGTCTGACCCTTAATTTTTCCTCAGGGCAGGCACTCGGCTTCTCTTTCCTTGAATTTCTGATCGCTTATATGACGCAACTGACCCTGTCAGGCTGGTATTTCTCGTCCAGTCCCGTCTAGTTGTCTCCATATTCGACTTCCGTCAGGTATAATCCGTAAGGCGGCGCGTTGGGACCGGCGCGCTGACGGTCCGTTGCCTCCAGCGCGGCTTTAAGGTCCGCCTTTGTCCATTGCCCTGTCCCGACCAGTGACAGGCTGCCAACCATGGCGCGGACCTGATTATGCAGGAAGGAACGGGCGGAGGTCGTGATCTCGATATCATCGTCATAGCGCATGACTTCCAGCGTATCGAGGGTGCGGAGCGGCGAATTGGCCTGACAGGCGGCGGCGCGGAACGTCGTGAAATCATGCCGCCCGAGAAGAACCTTTGCCGCATCCTGCATGGCGTCGGCATCCAGCTCCCGCTTTACGAGCCAGGCAAGCCCCGCATCGACGGTGAGCGGCGCGCGGCGATTGATGATGCGATAGAGATAATGCCGTTTGGTTGCAGAGAAACGAGCGCTGAACTCCTCATCCACCTCCTCGCAATCGAGGATGGCGACGGCAGCGGGTTTCAGATGCTGATTGACCGCATTCATCACCACATGGGGTTTACGGTTTGAGGCAAGCGTGAAATTCGCGACCTGGCCCAGGGCATGAACACCGGCATCGGTCCGCCCCGCCCCCTGAACGCGGATATCCTCGCCGCAAAAGGCAAAAATCGCCTCCTCCAGATGCTGCTGGACCGAAGGGCCGTTCGCCTGCCGCTGCCAGCCGACCAGTTCCCGCCCGTCATATTCGATTGTGATCCGGTAATGCGGCATCAGAGGAGACTTTCCCCCTTGGCAATCGGATGACCGTTCAGGAAGACCTTGGCAGGCATGGCGGATTTTCCGGCGCGTTGCAGGACATTGAGGCGAAGCGCCCCTTCCCCACAGGCGACCAGCAGATTGTCATCGAGCAGGATGCCGGCCGTACCGCTTGCCGCCTCCGGCTTTGCGGAGAGGATCTTGATGCGGATGCCATCATGTTCAAAATAAGCACCGGGCGCGGGGTTGAGGCCCCGGATATGCCGGTCGAGCTCAATCGCCGGACGGGTCCAGTCAATTGCGGCTTCCGCCTTCGAGATTTTTTCGGCGTAAGTGACGCCCGTCTCATCTTGCGAACGGGGAATAAGAGCATCGCTGCCAAGTTTCGGCAAGGTTTCCAGCAAAAGCTTGACGCCGTCGCCCACCAGCGCATCATGCAGGCTGCCCGCCGTGGTCTCCGACCCAATGGGAAGGCGTGCCTCGCTTAAAATATCGCCGGTATCAAGGCCTTCGGCCATTTGCATGACAGCGATGCCCGTCTCCGCATCCCCGGCCATGATCGCCCGCTGGATGGGGGCGGCCCCGCGCCATCGCGGCAAGAGCGAGGCATGAAGATTGAGGCAGCCGAAGCGAGGCGCGTCCAGAACGGCTTTCGGCAGGATCAGACCGTAGGCAACTACAATGGCGGCATCGAGATCGAGCGCGGCAAATTCCGCCTGCACCTCTTCGCCTTTAAGGGAGATGGGCGTTCGAACCTCGATCCCCGCCGTTTCAGCAAGGCTCTGGACGGGAGAGGCGACAAGCTTCTTGCCTCGGCCAGCGGGGCGGGGCGGCTGCGAATAGACGCAGACAACGTCATGCTTCGATCCCAGAAGGGCTTTCAGCACATGGGCGGAAAAGTCCGGCGTTCCCATAAAGGCCAGTCGCAATCCCGCCATCAACGGCCCCTCAGCTTGCCAGTTTCTTCTGTTTGATCAGTTTGCGCAGGATCATGTTGCGCTTGAGCGCAGAAAGATGATCGAGGAACAAAATACCATCGAGATGATCAATCTCATGCTGGATGCAGGTCGCAAGAAGGCCGTCCGCATGGAGGCTCTGCTTCTTGCCATTTTCATCGAGATATTCGACCTCGATCTCCGCCGGGCGGACCACATCGGCATAATGCTCGGGCACCGAGAGGCAGCCTTCCTCATAAGTCGCATCGTGATCGGAGACCCAGGTGATCTCCGGATTGATAAGGGCGAGCGGCTCCGGCTCCTTCCCCTCCTGCCCCCGGCCGACCACGTCGACGACCAGCAGGCGCTTCTGCACGCCAACCTGGATCGCGGCCAGGCCGATGCCGGGCGCGGCATACATGGTGTCGAACATATCGCCGATCAGACGGCGTATCTCGTCATTCACCTCCTCAACCGGCTTGGAGACGGTTTTCAGAAGCGGATCCGGCGCGGTATATATCGGCAAAAGGGCCATGGTATTCCGATGCTGTTCACGTTAGGTTATGCTACGGGCTTACCTATTATGCCATTGACCGTTCGTCAAGGCTAGCCAAGGGTTTGCCGCCGATATTCGGGAGTATTATATGGAAAACGCGCTCATTATTGTTGTCGGTGTTGTTGTCGCCCTGCTTTTGGTGGTCACGCTTTTCATGCTCATGAAAATGAAGGGGCAGGAAAAACTGATTGGCGATGCCGCCAGCAGCAGCGAGCATCTTGCGCAACTGAGCGAAAACATGCTCCGTCAGCAGGCGCAGCTTGAAGGGCAGCTGAAACAGATGTCGGCGGAGGGCGCGGCGAGCCGGGCGGAGATCAACAAGACCCTGTCGGACCGGCTGGACGGCGTTTCCAAGCGGCTTGGCGACAGCCTGACGGAAGCGACCGAGAAGACCGGCAAGAGCCTGACGGAATTGCAGTCCCGTCTCGCCATCATCGACAAGGCGCAGGACAATCTGACCGAGCTTTCAAGCCAGGTCGTCGGGCTTCAGGATATCCTCGCCAACAAACAGGCGCGCGGTGCCTTCGGGGAAATCCAGCTTAATGATCTTGTGAAATCGGCGCTGCCGCCATCGGCCTATGATTTTCAGGTGACGCTGCATAACGGGCGGCGGGCGGATTGCCTGCTAAAACTTCCCAACCCGCCGGGCTCTATCGTCGTCGATGCGAAATTCCCGCTTGAAAGCTATCACGCACTGCGTCAGGCGGAAAACGAGGCCGAGCGGCTTGCGGCGAGCCGGGCCTTCGCCGCCGCCATGCAAAAACATATCGGCGATATCAGCGAGAAATATATCATCGACGGGGAAACGGCCGAATCGGCGCTTCTCTTTCTCCCCTCCGAAGCCGTCTATGCGGAACTTCATGCGAATTTCCCGGCGGTGCTCGACCGATCCTATAAGGCGCGGGTCTGGATCGTCTCGCCGACCACCCTGATGGCGACGCTCAATACGGTGCGCGCGGTTTTAAAAGACAGCCAGATGCGCGCGCAAGCCGGGGTGATCCAGAAGGAAGTCGGCGTTCTTTTGAAGGATGTCGAGCGGCTGGATGATCGGGTCTCGAAACTCGGCCAGCATTTTGCGCAGGCCAGCAAGGATATCGGCCTGATCGAAACTTCAAGCCGGAAAATCGTGAGCCGCGCCGAA
>SBHH01000043.1 GCA_006226265.1 Alphaproteobacteria bacterium
AGATTATTAAGGAGCTTGTAGGCAGGCCCATAACGCCGCCGGAAAGCCTGCCAATTGGGTGAAAGCACCTTTTGGATATCGCCTAAACTCCGCTTTCCATCAATGAGGCCTGCAAATTCCCCTGCCCCTTCGGGGATCGGAAGCTTGATCGGCGCACCATCGAAAGTAACGGTCAAAACCTCCTGCACCGAAAGGGCCTTGCCGAGCGGACCCGGATTGTTATCGCGAAGTCGCGGGATCATCGCAGGATCAAATTTCGCCGGCCCCGGCGCGCACCCATCCACTTTCCGAACATAAAAGCTGTGGGTTTTAAGGCTGCCCGCGAGATTTTCGGCAAGCGCGGCTTGCGCAAGATATGGAAGCTCCCGCGCGCGTTTGATGAGATCACGATCAGTAAGATAAGTCTCCGGATCATAGCGGACAGGCTCGATAAAGCCGACGACCTCCAGATGAGCGGAGGCGACAAGATCGGCCAGCTCCGGCACCAGATAGCTTCGATCCTGGGGATGGAGGAGGAGATCGAAGAGTGCTGCATCCTCTCCCATCAAATGATCACCGAGGAGCGCGTTTTTCTTAAGCCAGTTGCTATCGGGAAGGTCTTTCAAAAGCGCCTTGGCCGCATTGACTTGTCGCGCGGGCGTCTCTTCATCCGTCAGTGCCTTCAACGCGTTTTGCACCGGATAAACGCCTGTCCGGCCAAGGGTCGCATAGACCATCAGGCCCATCCCGCCATCATCGGCGAGAACGGAGCAAAGCGCGGCGAGCCCCGCCTCCGCTTCCTCCAGATGATGAAGGACGCCGCAGCAGTCGATGTAATCGAACGGGCCGACCCCCATTTCGGGAAGATCAAGGAGGGAGCCCGTCAGAAAGTCAATGTTTATAAGCTCCCGCACTTCGGCCCGTGCTTCGGCAACTTTCCGGCTCGCCGTGGAAAGATCAAGATAGGTCACGCGCGCATTCGGCGCCTGATCGGCAAGATGCTGGGCCAGCATGATGGCGGCATCGCCCGTGCCGCCGCCTGCAACCAGCGCCTTGAAAGATTTCGAAAAATCCCGCGCGCCGCCGAAGAGATAGTGGTTCAACTCCCGAAGGTAGCTGGGACTCCCTTCGATCAGGCGGGATTTTTCATCCTCGGGCGCGCGAGGGGGGTAAGGATATTCCTCATACTGGCGCTTAACCGCCTTGTCGCGCCCGCGCTCGCCCTTCGCCATGGATCAGTCCTTGACGGTGATGATGACCTTGCCGGTGGATTTCCGCGACAGAAGCGCCTTCATGGCATCCGCGCCTTTTTCAAGCGGGAAATGCATGGAGACATGCGGCTTGATCTTGCCTTCCGCCACCATATCGAGCATGGCCTGAAAATTGGCGCGGTTCTTTTCGGGATAACGCCTAGCAAATTCGCCCCAGAAGACACCCACGACTGCACAGCCTTTCAGAAGTGCGAGGTTGGTTTTAAGCTCGGCAATCCGGCCCGAAGCAAATCCGATCACAAGAAGACGGCCGTTCCAGTTGATGCAACGCATGGACTGATCGAAGGCATCGCCGCCAACCGGATCGTAAATGACATCCGCGCCCTTGCCGTCGGTCAGTTCCTTGACCCGGTCGCGAATGCTCTCGGTCGAATAATTGATAACATGATCCGCGCCATACTGCCGGACGATATCCATTTTTTCATCTGAGCCGACAGTGCCGATGACCGTTGCGCCAAGCGCTTTGCCAAGCTCCACTGCATTGAGGCCGACGCCGCCCGCCGCGCCATGGACAAGAAGCACTTCGCCCGGTTGCAGGTTGCCGCGATCGACCAGCGCATGCCAGGTCGTGCCATAGGTGACGGGGAAACCGGCCGCCTGATCAAACGGCATGTTGTCGGGAATTTTATAAGTACCATCCTCCGGTGCCAGAACATATTCGGCAAATCCGCCGACACCGTGATTGGCCATGACCCGATCGCCCACGGCGACATTGGTGGCGCCCTCGCCAATTTCGGTGACGATACCGGAAGATTCCATGCCCGGCGAGAAGGGGAATGGTGGCTTGTGCTGATACTTCCCGGCGATCATCAGCGTATCGGGGAAATTGAGACCGACCGAATGCACCTCGATCTTCACCATGCCGGGGGCAATTGCGGGTTCCGGCACGTCTTCCATGACAAGAATGTCCGGACCGCCGAATTCCTTACAGACAAGCGCTTTCATTTTATTTCCTATAGTTTTGTTCTTGTTGAGCGAAGGGCAAACTTAACCCTGATCAAAAGGTAAGGTCAATCACCGAAGGCGCGCCTTAGCCCATTTCCGCCCGCAAGGTTCCGACCTCGATATTGTTGCGGTTCTTGAGGACCGGATGAATATAGCCATCCATCGCCTGATGCATCTCATCTGTCATGACGCCAAGGTCTTCCAGCAGGGCGCCAAGAGCAACTTCGGCAGCGCGCGTTGTTCCATCCAGCGCCTTGATGGCGATGCCAAGCCCCTCTTCCGGCAGCGCCGCAAGATAGACGGCTTCGGCCCCAACTTTTGCGACGACTTTCCCTTTTGCCGTCCCGTTAAGTGCCGTGCAGAGCCGGTCAGAGCCCGCAATCATTTCGGGATATTTTGAAATCGCCGACTGCAACCGTTTGCAGGCGCGGGCGCGATCTGCGTCGAGCTTTGAAGGATCGGCAAAGCGCGCGAAAGCGAAGGCTGCCTTGTCGAGCGGCACGCCGATGGTCGGAATGGAGCAGCCGTCGGTGCCAATCGGCGCGTCTTTTAGGGAAATGCCCGTGAAATCCTCCAGCACCCGGATAATGCGCTGCTGCACCGGATGATCGAGATTGATATAGCCTTTCGTCGGCTCCTTCATATGGACGGCAGTCGTCAGGAAACCCGAATGCTTGCCGGAGCAGTTGTTATGCGCGGCCGTCGGTTCCTGCCCTCGGGCCGCAAGGGCGCGCGCCGCCGCATCATAGGTCGGCCAGTGGCTGCCGCATTCTAGATCGGCAATGGAAAGCCCGATCCGGTTTAACCAGGCCGTCACCGCGTCTACATGGATATCCTCTCCGGTGTGGGAGGCACAGGCGAGCGACAGTTCCCGCTCACTTACATTAAAGGCATCGGCGGCGCCCGTCTCGACCAATTGAAGGGCCTGCAACGGCTTGATCGCGGAGCGGAGATAAACGGGATGATCCACTTCACCCCAGCTTTTGAGAAGCTTCCCGTCCGCATCCGAAATGGCGGCAATCACCTGATGCCGGCTTTCCACGATGGGGCCGCGCGTCACCTCGATTGAAAAGGGAGGTCTTGCAGTTTCGCCGGAGGAATGCTTAATCATGGTCTTTCCTGTAACGTCAGAATTCGGATTACCGGCTTTTTAACAGCAAATCCGTCGAGGGAGTAGAATTTATATGGTGGCATCGCGTGGATACTTCGGCATCGGCGTCGAAGGGATCAGCAAGCCCATGAATGCGGGCAACCTGTTCCGGACGGCCAATGCCTTCGGCGCAAGCTTCGTTTTTACCGTCGGCGCGGAATATTCGGTGCGGCGCGCACGATCCGATACTTCCGTCGCGCCCAAGAACATCCCCTGGTACGATTTCGAAAAGCTGGACGACATCCTGCTGCCGAAAGGCTGCAAGATCGTTGGTGTCGAACTTCTCGATGAAGCAACGGACCTGCCGAGCTTCTTCCATCCGATTAATGCGGCCTATGTCCTCGGGCGGGAGCGCGGCTCCCTTTCCCCCGCGATGCAGGAGAGATGTGATTATTTCATCAAAATTCCGACAAAATTCTGTCTCAATGTAGCAACGGCGGGAGCGATCGTCATGTATGATCGCATTACCACCCATGGCCGCTTTGCAAGGCGCCCGAGCGGCGAGCTCGGGGAGCCCGTTCCCCTCAAAGAGCATGTGCAGGGAGCGCCGAAAAAGCGGCGGCTGAGCGATTAGGTCTAAAATGGAGATTGCAAGGGAAAATGGCGTTTTCTAAAATCTGTAGCGTAAAATTTACCGGCGTGGGACTGGAAAAAATATCCCGCATTGGCTATTCTCCCTTCATGTCTCGATTTCTGGTTCGCATAATTTTCGCCTTTTCCCTAGTCATGGCCGGTTTCACCCCGGCTCTGGCGCAGCAGAAAGAGCCCCGGGCACTTGGCACTTTCAATGACTGGCTCGCCTATAGCTGGATCGAAAACGGCCACAAGGTCTGTTATATGCTCTCGCGCCCGACAAAGTCCCTGCCGACAAATGTCAATCGCGGCGATATTTATCTGATGGTGACTTTCCGGCCGCAATCGAAATCGAAGGAAGAGGTAAGCCACGTCACCGGCTATCCCTATAAGAAAAACTCGACGGCGGAAGTCGAGATCGGCAACAAGAAATACACGCTCGCAACAGATAAGGATGTGGCCTGGGTCCCGGAAAACCAGAGCGATGAAACCCTGATCAAGGCGATGAAGCGAGGCGCGAAGCTTGTCATCCGCGGCCGGTCGGAGCGCGGCACCCTCACAACCGACACCTATTCGCTACAGGGCTTCACGGCGGCACACCGCCAGATTAGAAAGAGCTGTACTTGACCCCCGCAAGGGGAGTATAAGCGCCTTTTTCGGCAAGATTGATACTGACATGGACCATTTGATTCCGGACGTAGAAGCGGTTGACCGCAACCCGGAGCTTCTCGCCATCCGCAAGAACCTGATCGGCATGACCCGCGCGGACATGGCCGAGGCATTGCAGGAAAATGGTCTTGATGCCAAGGCCGCAAAGATGCGCGCGCGTCAGCTTTTCCATTGGCTCTATTACCGGGGCACCAGCGATTTTGCCGATATGACCTCCATCTCAAAGGAGATGCGGAGCGAGCTGCCCGATCATTTCACCGTTGCCCGACCTGAAATCACTTCCCTTCAGCAGTCCACTGACGGCACGCGGAAGTGGCTCGTGAAATTTCCGGACGGCCAGGAAGTGGAATCGGTGCATATCCCGGAAGAAGATCGCGGCGCGCTCTGCGTCTCCAGTCAGGTCGGCTGCACCCTCACCTGCAGCTTCTGCCATACCGGCACTATGAAACTAGTCCGCAACCTGACGGCGGGCGAGATCATCGCGCAGATGCTGGTCGCCCGCGACACCATCGGCGAATGGCCGAGCCCGAAGGGGGAGCGGATGATCTCCAACATCGTCATGATGGGGATGGGAGAGCCGCTTCTCAATTATGACAATGTCGCCAAGGCGCTTAAAATCATCATGGACGGCGAAGGCATTTCGCTCTCCAAGCGGCGCATCACCCTCTCCACCTCGGGCGTCGTGCCGAAGATCCATCAATGCGGCGAGGAACTCGGCGTCAACCTCGCCATCTCGCTTCATGCGGTCAGCAATGACGTGCGCGACGTCCTGGTGCCGATCAACAAGCGCTATCCAATCAAGGAACTCCTACAGGCCTGCAAGGATTACCCGTCGAGCAACAATGCCCGCCGCATTACCTTTGAATATGTCATGCTGGACGGCGTCAATGACAGCCCGGCGGAAGCGCGGGAGCTTGTCCGGCTTTTGAAAGACATCCCGGCCAAGGTCAACCTGATCCCCTTCAATCCCTGGCCCGGCAGCCAGTATAAATGCTCCAGCAACAACGCGATCCACCGCTTTGCCAAGATCGTCAATGATGCGGGCTATTCTTCGCCGGTTCGGGTGCCGCGCGGGCGTGACATCATGGCGGCCTGCGGTCAGCTCAAATCCGAAAGCACCAAGATACGGGCATCGGAACGCAAGGCTGCGGCGGCGGCTTCCTGACGGGATCGTCGCCTAGAGCGCCAATTGCATGGTGATGCTGGTCGGCCGGTCGTAGCCTGCATGGGCGGTGGCGCCGGTCTGCTGAAATCCGCGATGGCGGAAGAAATCATGCACCTCGGTAAGCTCGACCCGGGATTGCAGCTCGATCAGCTGCTTGCCTTCCTTCCGGCAAAGCTCAATCGCGAAATTGACAAGGGCGAGGCCAATGCCGGAGTGCTGCGCCGCCTTTGAAACAGCAAGCTTTCCAAGATACATCTTCGATCCCATGTCTTTGAGGAAACAGCAGCCGACGAGCCGTCCCTCTTCTCTTGCGAGCAGGAGGGTTTCCTCGCCCGCTTTCTCGATGATCGTCGTCTCGTTCAAAAGGCGGAGCGACGAGGGCGGATCAATCCGCGCCTCCATATAGGCGAAGGCATCCTGCAAGAGGGTAAGCAATCCGCTCCAATCATCGAACCTGTCTTCCTGTACCGCAACCGTCAGCATCTCGTTCTCTCACAAAAATCCGCTTTTGCAGATTTTTCACCGATTTTTCACGGCCGTAAAGCGTTTCTTGACGAGATGCGCCACCATGCCGAAAACCAGCCCCCAGAACGGCGCGCCGATGGAGAGAAGCGTCATCCCCGATGCCGTGACGAGGAAGGTCAGAATGGCGGCTTCCCGCCCGTCTTCGTCCTGCACGGCGCTATGCAAACTATTGGCGATGGTCGCAAGAAGCGCAAGGCCCGCAATCGCCATGACAAGGGAGGATGGAAAGGCGGTGAAAAGCTCCGTGATCGTTGCACCGAACAACCCTGCGAGACAGAAGAATATCCCCATCCAGATGCTGGCAGGATAGCGCTTCTTCGGATCGGGATGAACATCCGGGCTCATGCAGATCGCCGCCGTGATGGCCGCGAGATTGAAGGCGAAGCCGCCAAAGGGCGCAAGGATCAGGCCAATGATCCCCGTCCAGCTGATCAGCGGGGAAGCGGGGGCGTCATAGCCGTGGGTACGGAGCGCCGCAAGGCCCGGCACATTTTGCGAGGCCATAGTTACAATGAAAAGCGGAATACCGACACCGATCAGGCTTGGAAAATCAAAGGCAGGCATCACGAAGACGGGTTTTGTAAACGCGACCTCCGGATGAAAGGCGCCGATCTTCCCCATGACCGCCGCCGCGATAATACCCGTGAGGAAGGTAAGCGGAATGACATAGCGGGGCGTCATATGCCGCGCGACGATATAAACCGCCAGCATGATGAAGACGAGCAGGAAGTCATGCTCCATCGCAACAAAGGCATCGAGGCCGAACCGGAGCAATACAGCCGCGAGAAGTGCCGCCGCCATGGACTGCGGCATGAAATCCATGATTTTCCGGAAAAGGCCGGTCAACCCGCACAACGTAATGAGGAGGGAGGAGAAGAGAAAGACGCCAATTGCCTCATTCAGCGAAAGCCCCGGCAGGCTGGTCACCAGAAGGGCCGCGCCCGGCGTTGACCAGGCGACGGAAACCGGCTGCTTGTACCAGAGCGTGAGACCGATGCAGCCGACACCCATGCCGATGCCGAGCGCCCAGAGCCAGGAACTGATCTCCGCCGTCGAGGCTCCCGCCGCGTTGGCTGCCTGAAAAATGATGGCCCCGGCCCCGGCATAGCCGATCAGCACAGAAACAAAGCCCGCGGAAATATAGGCGGGCGCAAAAAAACGGAACATTTGATCTCCCTCCGGGTCAAATATGCGTTATAACGTACAATTGGATACACCATATCATTTGTATGCTATAACGCACAAGACGGAAATTCGGGACAGACATGCAGGACCCCGCGAAACATCTTTCAAAGACGCTGAAAGCCATCCGAAAGGACCGGGGCTGGAGCCTTGATGCCGCCGCCGCGGCGACCGGGGTCAGCAAAGCCATGCTCGGTCAGATCGAACGCGGGGAATCCAGCCCGACCACCGCCACGCTCTGGAAGCTTGCGACA
Source organism: Alphaproteobacteria bacterium (assembly GCA_006226265.1). Lineage (GTDB taxonomy): Bacteria > Pseudomonadota > Alphaproteobacteria > Sneathiellales > Sneathiellaceae > Sneathiella. The sequence goes on from SBHH01000043.1 coordinate 7,714, forward strand.
GGCTTTCAGGTTTCCGTCACGTCCCTGATGGAACCCTTGCCCCCCGGCGCCGAAAAGACGCTGATCCGGGATGCGGAGGCGCTTCGGCATTTGCCAGGGGACAGCGGCATGGCCGTCGCCCCCCTCTTCCCGTTCGAGCCCCGCTTCGGTTTCGAATATATGGAACTGACTTTCCATCCGGGGTATAAGCGCCTGTCGGAGCCGCATGAGGTTGGTGTTGTCGAATATATCACCGTCATTTCCGGCGAGATGGAAATCTTCACCGATGACAACTGGCAGCCCCTTAAAACCGGCATGTCGATCCGCTTTCGGGGCGATGCGCCGCATGGCTACCGCAACCGGGGGGATGAGAAGGCCGTCGTCATGACCATCATCCATTATCCGACCCGGCGGTAGGTTCCGTTCAGGCAACCGAGCGGCGAGAGGATATTCCGCCGTCCACCGTGAAGATCACGCCTGTCGTATAGCCTGACCGGCGGGAGGCCAGAAAAGCAATGAGGTCGGTAATCTCCTCCACATGGGCAGGACGGCCCAATGGGAAGTTGGCGGCATATTCCTCATAGCGGCTTTCATCGCCGAGCAGGCTTTTCGCCCGCTTTTTCAGCATGTTGACAATCCTCTCCGTCTTGACCGGCCCGGGATTAC
>SBHH01000229.1 GCA_006226265.1 Alphaproteobacteria bacterium
ACATGGAGAACATCTGGTCGCTGTTTTCCGCGGCGACCGGCTGAAAGGACATGTCATGCGACTTGAACCAGTCGGCAAGATAGCGTTCGGTCACGGTGCCCGCAAGAACACAGACGGAGGCGCCGTCGAGCTGCTTGACATCAGTGACGCCGGTATCCTTATGCACCATGAAGCCCTGACCGGTCATATGGTTCGGACCGATGAAAGTGAAGCCGAGCGTCGTGTCGCGGGAAATGGTGTCGGTCACGCTTCGTGACAAAATATCAATTTCTCCCGACTGCAGGGCGGGAAATTTCTGCGCACCGGTCAGCGCAACAAATTTCACCTTGCTGGCATCACCGAGAATGGCTGCCCCGGCCGCTTTACAGAAATCGACGTCGAAGCCGCTCCATTCGCCCTTGTCATTGAGATAGCCGACGCCGGGAATGTAATTCAGCGTCCCGCAAGTGAGCTCACCCTTAGACTTGATTTCATCCAACAGGTCTGCCGCCTGGGCAACCCCGCAAATACTTACCCCTATCGCCACCGCCGCAGCGAAAATTGAACCTTTAAACATGTCGCGTCCCTCCTCCTTCGTGTGACTTATCTGTTTGTGACCTGATTTGGCACACTCAAACCGGCCCTCGGGAAAATTATGACATTTGATATATCATATTACAAAATATTTTCGGCGGGACGGGCAAACGGAAATTGCGCATAACGGGGAAAGGAAATGGGAGACGAATGTGAGAGAATGGTAGATTTATAGGCTCTGTAATGCCAAAAAGGCCCCTCCCTTTTCCAAATAAAAAAAGAGAAGGGCCTTTTTTAAAAGCTATACAAATGCAAATCTGACCATAAGTTCAGCGGGTAAATCCGGGAATCAGCCCTTTCGTCGCCGAAGCGACCAGATCAGGGTAATGACAATGGCGGCAAGAAGCGCCGCGCTGATGGGTCGGGTGAAAAAGACGCTGACATCCATGTCGTTCGAGACAAGGCCGTTTCGCAGATTGACCTCGATAATCGGGCCGAGCACCAGTCCGATCACGATGGGTGCCATCGGAAATCCGAAGCGCGCGAGGGTATAGCCCGCAATCCCGAGGACGGCGATGATGCCCACTTCGAACGGGATATTATGGATGGCGAACCCGCCCGCGACACAGAGAACGCCGATGACAGGCAAGAGGATGCGGGGCGGAATGGCGAGGATTTTCGGCAGGATTTTACGCGCTCCGAGCCCCAGAATCAACGTCATGAGGGAGGCGATCAGAAGAATGATCAGGATTTGCGCGAACAGATCGCCATGTTCGACAATGAAGAAGGGACCGGGATCGATCCCCTGAATGAGAAGTGCACCGATCAGCACGGCGGTGACCGTATCCCCCGGAATACCAAGGGTCAGGAGCGGCACGAGCGCCCCGCCCGTCACCGCGTTATTCGCGCTTTCGGCGGCGATGATCCCGCGAACGGCGGCAACCTCCTCCCCCTCCTTCTCCGCTTTCGCGCGGCCCGACTGGCCATAGGCGATCCAGGAGGCGATGGTTGGCCCCGTCCCCGGCAGAATGCCGATGAAGGTTCCGGTGATGGAGCTTTTAAGGAGCAGCCAGCTATGCTTTAGAAGAAGCCCCGGAAGTTGCAGGAGACGGTAAATCTGCTGCGACGGGAGATCGGAAGGGCCTTGCTGCGCCGCTGCCTGCAACAGCATCTCCGCCACCGCGAAGAAGGCAATCAGCGTCGGGATGAGGGGCATGCCACCCTGCAACTCCGGCATATCAAAGGAAAAGCGGATCGTTCCGCCCACATCATCAATGCCGATGGTCCCAAGGAACATGCCGATGGCCGCGCCGATCACCCCCTTGATGAGGGAACCGCCGGACACGGCCGCAACGCAGATAAGGCCGAAAAGGCCGAGCGAGAAATATTCGATCGAGGTGAATTCAAGGGCGAAGCTGGACAAAACCGGCGCCGCCAGCATCAGGATGATGATGGAAAAGATGCCGCCGATCACGGAGGCAACGACCGCGAGGCTGATGGCGAGATCCGCCTTCCCCATCCGCGCAAGGCGATATCCATCGAGCGCCGTCGCCGCATTTCCGGGTGCGCCCGGCGTATTGATCAGGATTGCCGGAATGGAACCCGCAAAATAGCCCGCCGAATAAATGCCGAGCAGAAGCGCCATCGAGACATCGAAGCCAACCCCGAAGGTGAGCGGTGTCGCGATGGCTACCCCCGTTGTGGCAGTGAGGCCCGGCGCCGCGCCAAAGACGAAGCCGATCAGAACACCGATCAAAATCCAGAAAAGGATGTTGAGCTGCAACGTGGCCGTCGCCGCATCCATGATTGAGGAAAGGGAAATTACATCCATGTCGGCAACAACACGATAAAGCCATAACGAAACAGAAGATAAAGGGTGCCCGAAAACAGCATGGGCAGGATCAGAAGCTCCCACCATTTCCGCGCGCCGAGGATCCACATAGTGCTGAGCAGGAAGAGCCAGGTCCCAAAGCGGAAATCAACAAAGCGAAAAGTGAGCGCATAGAGAAGGAAGAGAACGGCAAAGGCAATCCCCCGCATTTCCATCAGTTTATTGAGAACGCCCGCAAGCTCTGCTTTCCCCGGTTTCAGCATCAGGACAATGCCGGAAAATGTCAGAATAAGCGCCAGCACATAGGGAAAGAACCGGGCGGACAAGGTCGGCTCATTTTCCAGAATATCGATCTGGGAGGTAGCGGCGGCAAGCGCGAGACCGGCAATCAGGGTCAATCCCCCTGCGATCCTGTCGGCTTTCATGATGTCTCTTTCCTTGGAATCTGGAAGTGACGAAGAATACGGACCGGTTTGGGGGAACCGGTCCGTAATGGTTCAGGTCAGGTTATTTGATCAACCCGATTTCTTTCAAAACTTCGCCATGTTTTGCAACATTGGCGTCGATCTCTTTCTGAAAGTCCGGACCGTCCAGGAAAGCCTCGTTCAGATTGAACTTCTTGTAAAGTTCGCGCGTCTTGTCCGTATTGGCAATTTCCGCAACGACTTTCCTAAGCTTCTCGACCACCTCATCCGGCGCGCCCTTGTTGGTCAGAAGACCGAACCAGACGGCGACGTTGAAATCATAGCCCTGTTCCTTGAAGGTCGGCACGTCGGGCAGGAACGGAAGACGGTCTTTCGCCGCAACGCCCAGAACCCGAAGTTTGCCGGCCTTGGCAAGGCTGGTGTAGTTAGAAGCACCGACAAAAACGAAATCAACCTCGCCCGACATCGCCTTCACGACCGCACCCTTGCCGCCGCGTCCGCCGATATGGGTCAGCTTGATCCCCTCGTCTTTGGCGAAAATCTCCATATTGATATGCTGGGTCGAACCCGGCCCGGGTGTCGCATATTTGACGGAACCCGGAGATTTTTTTGCGGCCTCGACAATATCCTTTACGGATTTATAGGGGCTGTCCGCTGCAACGGCGAGACCGATCGGCGCCTCGACCAGTTGGGCGATCGGCACAAAATCATCGGTCTTGTAACCCGGATCCTTGATCAAGGGCCGCGCCGTCAGCGCACCGGTCGATCCCATAAGAAGGGTATAGCCATCATGACTTGCCTTGTTGGCTTCCGCGGTTCCCTTGCCGCCCCCCGCACCCGGGATATTCTTGACGATAAACGGAACCCCTAAGGCCGATTTAAGGCGATCGGCAATCACGCGTGCCGTGCCGTCCAGTGCGTCACCCGCCCCGAAAGGCACAATAATCTGTACCGGCTTTTCCGGATATCCGGCGGCCGAGGCCTGCGCCGAAACACCGGCAATCATGCAAGTACCAAGCGCGATAGCGCGCATTACTCTTGGAAAAAAGGTCATGATAAAACTCCCCTGTCTGTATCGTTGACCAGATCATGGTATTTGACTATACATGTATATACAAGCAGAATATTTGCAGGGAACGGATAGGTTGAATGTTGGATGATACATGGCCGCGGCCGCTCTATCAGACGATCAAGGATTATGTTCTGGACCATATCGATTCAGGGAAATGGAAGTCGGGAACGCGCATTCCATCCGAATCCGAAATCGTGAAGACCCTTGGTGCCTCGCGCATGACGGTCAACCGCGCGATCCGGGAGCTGTCGGTCGAGGGCCACGTGAAGCGCATCCAGGGCGTTGGCACTTTCGTTGCAGAACCCAAACCCAAGGCGACCCTTTTTGAAATCCGCAGTATCGGCGATGAAATTGCCGCGCGGGGCAGCAAGCATTCCAGCGGGATCATCCTGCAGCAGTCGGAACCCGCCATCGATGCGGTGGCCGACGCCCTCGATATGGAGCCCGGCGCCCTCGTCTTTCATGTCTATATGGTGCATTGTGAGGATGGCCATCCCATCCAGATCGAAGATCGCTATGTCAACCCCGCTGCCGCGCCCGACTTTTTGGAAGAAGATTTCACCAAAGTGACGCCGAGTGATCATCTGCTCGCCCTGCTGCCGGTAACGGAAATCGAGCATACCATCAGCTCCCGTCTCGCCGATGAAGATGAATGCGAGCTTCTTGATATTAGCGCCTCCGAGCCCTGCCTTGAGCTTTGCCGCCGGTCCTGGTCGGGAAGCCGGACGGTCACCCATGTCCGGCTCTTGAACCCCGGCTCCAAATATAATGTCGGCGGGCGCTTCAAAGTCACCGATACCCACAACAGCTAATCCTTCAAACAACGGAATAAGAACATGCAAGAAATCAATGTGACTTATATCAACGGCCCCGACGTGGCGGAACTTGCCCTGACGGATGCGGAAATCATCGCCGCCGTCGAAGAGACCCTGCGCGCGCAAGGCAATGGCGGCACGGTGATCGAGCCCCGCGTTCATCTGGTGCCGGAAAATTCCGAAAAGGGTCACTTCAATGTGCTCCGGGGCTATGTCAAATCGATGGAGGCCGCAGGGGTTAAGATTGTCGGCGACTTCGTCGATAACTACAAGTATGACCTGCCGTCGGAGGTTGGCATGCTGAACCTGTTCGATCCGGTCACCGGCATTCCGAAGGCCATCATCAACGCGACCGCCATCACCGATATGCGAACCGGCGCGATGACGGCCATCGGCGCGAAATATCTTGCCCGGAAAGACTGCAAGATCCTCGGCCACATCGGCGCGCGCGGCACCGCCTACTGGAATGTTCGCCTGCTGGATCATCTTTATAACTTCGATGAAATCCGCGTCCATTCCCGCCGCCCGGAAAGCCGCAATGCCTTCCGCGACAAGCTGGAAAAGGACCTCGGCAAGCCGGTCATCGTCACCGATAACTGGAAAGACTGCCTGGAAGGCGCCGATATCATGGTCGAAGCGTCCCGCCTGCCGGAACCGAAGCCGCATTTCATGACGAGCTGGGTGAAAAAGGGCGCTTTCGTCGTTCCTTATGGCACCATGAGTGCGGTTGAGTTTGACCTCACCGACATTATGGACAAGATCGTTGTCGATGACTGGGGCCAGTGCAAACCGGGCCATCCCTTCGGATCGCTCCGCCGTCATGTCGATGAAGGCAAGATCACGCCCGAGACGCTGCATGCGGAAATGGGCGAGATTGTCGCGGGCAAGAAGCCGGGCCGCGAAAGCGACGAGGAAACCAACCTTTTCTGGCATCGGGGTCTCAGCACCTCCGATATCGCGCTCGGCTGGGCGCTTCTTGAAAAGGCGAAGAAGCACGGCATCGGCCAGACACTCCGTTTCGCTTGATCACTCAACGGGGAACGCCGGAATGACCCTCATTGCCTGTTCGCGCATGTATAACGTGACACCGGAGGCACATGCCGCATGGACCGCGCTGTTTAAAAGCATTTCAAAGGCGTCGGGCGTTCCCCTTGAAATTATCGACCATCCCGCGCCGGCCCCGCTGGAAGAGCTTTGGGCGCGGCCTGACATGGGATGCGTCTTTATGTGCGGCTGGCCTTACAGCCGATCGGAAATCAAGCCAACGCTTGTTGCCGCGCCCTGCCCCGCTGGCAGTCGTTATGGCGGGCTGCCTGTCTATTTCACCGATCTCATCACCCATCGGGAAAGCGGCTTCACAAAACTGGAAGAGACATTCGGCGGACGTGTCACCTGGACGGTGGAAGGCTCTCATTCCGGCTTTAATGCGCTTCGTCATCACCTCCTGCAGTTCCGAACGCAGGACCGGCCGAAGCTTTATGCCGAAAGCATCGGCCCCGTGGTGACACCGCGCCGGTCCCTCGCCTCAGTGATAGAGGGGGCTTCCGATATTGCGCCGATGGACAGCTTCGCGCTCGATCTGATGCGCCGCCATGCACCGGAACTGGTGCAGAATATCCGCATTCTCGCCTCGACCGCGCCCGCGCCCATCCCGCCGATTGTCGCAAATTCCGGCATTGATCCGGAAATCCTCGCCCACCTGCAGGATGTATTCGTCGGCGCGAAGGGAAATCCCGATCTTGCGCCGCTTCTTGATATTCTGATGCTGGAAGGCTTCGCGAAAGTGACAGAGGCGGATTATGCCCTCCCCCTTCAATGGGAGCGGGAGGCAATCGCGGCGGACTATCCCTACCCCGCCTGAGTTTACTTGAACTCCCCTTTCAGGATCAGCTCGGCCAGCGCCTCGATCTCCGCTGCCATGGGGCGGTCGTCGGAAAGCGGCGGCGATATTTCTTCGATCTTTTGCAAAATCGGGCGGAGCGGCACCCCAATTTCTTCCGCGCTTAGTACCCGAAGCCTTATGGCCTGCGCCGCCGCAATCATCTCGAACGCGATCAGACGGGCGAGCCGCCGCGCGATCTTTTGGAGCGCCTTTGCCGAAATCGCTGCATTGGTAAGCGTATCCTCCACCCCGTCCCCGAGCTGGGAGGGGAAAACCACCGGCGGCGCGGCAAGATGGCTGATCTCGGCAAACAATGCTTCCGAGAGCTTGGCGACAGGCGCGAAGCCCGCCGCATCGGCATTTTCCGATATCAGACCGTTCGGCAAGTCGGTAAAGCGCGCCGATAAAAGCTTCGCGGTCCGCGCGGATATTCCGGCGGCGAGATGAACCAGCGCCTGATTAAGCCCGACCAGTGACACGGCAAGATAGGGATTAAGGTAACTTCCGCCCGAGAGCACTTCGCCGGTTTTCGCCAGCACCACCGGATTATCCGTCGCGCCGTTCATTTCGCCATTGAGGGTTTCCTCAACCGTCTTCATGGCGGCGAAAGCGGCGCCGTTCACTTGCGCGATATTGCGGATGCTAAGCGGATCCTGGAGCCGCCTTGCCGCGTCCATCTCCCATAAGCGCGAGCCTTCGAGCCGGTTCAGCAAGTCCGCTGCCGCTTCGCTCTGGCCCGGTTGTGGGCGAAGAGAGAGCAGTGAAGGATTAAAGGGAGAAAGATTTCCACGGAAACCTTCCAGAGTGAGCGCCGCCGCCGTTTGCGCGGCTGACATGAGATTTCCCGTATCCTGAAGGCCAAGCGCCGCAAAGGCCGCCGAAAAACTTGAATGGCTGACGAGCGCCAGACCGTCGCGCGGGCCTAGGGTGAGGGCCTCAATTCCCGCCGCCTTCAAATCCGCCGCGGAATTTTCAAGCTTGCTCCCCAGAAAGCGTCCCTCCCCGATCAGGGCGAGCGCCATGCTGCCGCCCCAGAGAAGATCGGACGCGCCGATGGAGGCTGTCTCGCCCACCTCCGGCACCAGATCGGCATTGAGGCAGCGCGCGAGATGCTCCGCAATGCGGGGGCTTGCGCCGGAAGCGCCGGTCAGCAGGGAATTGAGCCTGATCGCCATGGCCGCCCGGACGAGCCTTTTTGACATAATCCGCCCGATGGCATGGGCGCGGCCCCGAATGGTCTTGAGGGCAAAGGCCTCAATCTCCTCAAGCGAGAGGGCCTGTTTCACCCGGGGCCCGAGGCCTGTCGTCACACCATAGACGGGCTTTCTTTCCTTCGCGAATTTGAGGAGGATGTTATTTGTCTCCCGCATTGCGGTGAGGCCAGCGGGCGCAATCTCCACCGAAACCTCGTTTCCGGCGATGGCCGCAAGGTCGGCAATCGACAGGCCGCTGCCATCGAGCATTTGAATTCGACCTGTCATGACATTTCCTCCCCTGGCCCGCGCCGATCCGCATCCGGTGGCAAAAGCTGCCCGCCGGATCATGCAGTAATAGGCCGTGATGTAAAAGACCGCGCGAAAGCACTGGCCCTGAATTGAAACCAAAGCCTATCACAGGAAAAGTCAAAGCTTAAGCGGAGTGCCGCAAAAAATATCAAAAAACCGGGCGGAACCGGCAATATCGGTCCCGCCCGGATCTGGAGGAGGAATAAGGCTTTGGGAGACTCCCTCCTCAAGCAGCAGGGGCCTGGTCGATAAACCCGATGACTTCCTGAATACGCCCGTCTTCTCCAAGCCGGACAATGTCGGAGCC
>SBHH01000285.1 GCA_006226265.1 Alphaproteobacteria bacterium
CTCTCGTGAAGTTCTTTATCCGCTTTGCTCTGATTGCAAGCCTGTTGTTCGCCGCCGCCTGTGCCGAGCGGATTCAGCCTATCTATAATCCGACGAATGTAGCCATGCCTTCCGCGCTCTATTCAGCCAAGCTCACTGAAATTGGCGATGCCATCGTTCGGGGCGGTCAAAATGTAAACTGGCAGATGAAGAAGCTGGAGGAAGGCAAGATCGGCGGCACCTTCAACATCCGGACCCATCAGGCGGTGGTGGAGGTTGATTTTTCGAAAACCGCCTATTCGATCAAATATGTCTCCAGCATCCACCTCCTCGCCGATGGCAGCGGCATTCACCACAACTACAATATTTGGGTCGGTGAATTGCAGGATTCCATTGATGCGTCGCTCCGCAGTCTTGCGACAAAGGTTGCCGCGCGGCCTGCAACGACCCTCGTAGGGGAAACGGCCGGGCAATGGGAAAGCCTGAAAGACAGCCGCGACCTCGTTGCCCTTCTTAATTTTGCCCAGAAGAATCAGGACAATTTATACGGCAAACTGGCGCGCGACCGGCTGAATATGCTGATGAACAAACGTCCATACAAGTCGGAAGGCCGATGGCGCGTTACCGCCGTTTATTCTGGGAGTAAGGGCAGCCCCCATACCTGCCCGGTCAAGGCAAGCTGGAAATTTATCCTCAATGTCTCGCCCGGCAGGATCTCCCGAACCATTTGGGATGGCCGTGACCCGCTCTATGTTACGGGGGAAGACAGTGGCGACGATCTCAATTTGACTGTCAATTATCCGAATGGCGGAAGTGACTGGGAATGGGATAAACGGTTCAAGGTCGACGGGCCTGATCTCCGATTTTTTGCAAGGGCCAGAACCAGCGGAATGTATAGCTGCATTGGCAGCCTCAGCTTTCATATGGTTTCACTGGAACCGCATGAAAACTGGAAGCCGGAAAAGGAGCCGGAACCCGTTGCCAAGCCCACTCCGGAAAAACACGCTGCCCCTGAAAAGCCGGCAGATACGGAAGCCAAGGCCGTATGGAATATAGTAAAAGACAGCGGCAGTGTCGAGATGCTCCGGAATTTCCTGAAAGACTATTCCGACAGTAAATATGCACCGGACGCGATTGAGCGGATGAATGGCCTGCTGGAAAAAGGGGAAGACGACACGGCGCTTGTCTATTCACCATATGGCCGCTGGAGCGTTACAGCATCCTATCTGGGCGAATCGGCCAATCCGGCCTGGTGCCCGAACAAACAACACTGGTCCTTTCCGCTTAATATTTCCGGGACTCATTTTTCCAAAGAATCCTGGGACGGAAAGTATATGTTTTCTTTGAACGGGCAGGTCAAAAAAAATGTCATGATATTGAATGCCGATGTGCCGAAAGGCGGGTCTGTCTGGGACTGGTCGGAAAAGAACCTTCTCGATGGCCCTGACAAGTCATTCATCCTCACTGCGAAAGAGCCCGGCGGCAGTTTTGGAAGTTGTATTGGTAGCATCACCCTTAATCTACATAAGCAGTAAGAGTGCATGCTTTATGCATGGGCGGGTAGGTTTTCGAATTCGGTCAGGAGGCGGCGGAGAGCGTTATTGAGCGGCTTCGTCTGGTGTGTCGGCTGGTGGGTATTGACCCAGACGATTTCACCGGTCGCATAGCGCCTTGCCGATCCCTTCTCGAAAATCTCCAGCGTGAAAGTGAGAGAGGTGCGGCCAAGTTTGGAAGCACGGCAGCCCACCTCGATCTCGGCATCGAACAGGATCGGCGCTTCATAGATCACTTCCGACTTCACAAGATGGAAATCATCGCCTGTTTGCGCAAGATTGGCCTGATTATCAAAGCCGATATGGCGGAAATATTCGGTGATCGCGGTATCGAAATAGGTCAGGTAATGGGCGTTGAAGACCACCCCTTGCGCGTCAATCTCGCTGTAGCGGACACGAAAACCGAAGAAGAAATTGAAATCCTGTCGCGCCATCGGCTTACTTCCCCCGCACTTTCAGAATGTCTTTCAATGCCGCCTGCCAGTCCGGCTGCTCGATCCCGAAGACATCCCTGATCCGGCTGCAATCGAGAACGGAGTTCTTCGGCCGCTCCGCCGGGGTCGGATAGTCTTCCGTCGGGATGGGATTGACGCGGGGCTTGTCCCGCCCTTCCAGAATGGCCTTCGTAAAGCCGTACCAGGTGACGGAGGGCTTTCCGCAATAATGGTAGAGGCCCCAGTCATCGAATCCCTCCTCCGTTACCTGCTCAGCAATGGTAAGGAGCGTTTCGGCAATCGCGCCCGCAGGCGTCGGGCCGCCCGTCTGGTCATCGATGATGTTAAGCTCGTCGCGCTCATCGGCGAGGCGGAGGATGGTGGAAACGAAATTCTGCGCACCGCCAAAAACCCAGGCGGTCCGGAGGATGATATGCCGCCCCCCAATCGCCGTGATCATTTCCTCGCCCACCGCCTTGCTACGGCCATAGGCACTTAACGGCGCAACCGGATCGGTTTCGACATAGGCGCCCTCCTTCGTTCCGTCAAAGACGAAATCAGTGGAGATATGCAGGAAGGGAATATCTATTTCATGGCATATATGGGCGAGATTTTCCGCCCCCGCGCCGTTGATGGCGAGGGCCGAGGCCTCATCCTCCTCCGCCTTGTCGACGGCGGTATAAGCGGCGGCATTGATGACGAGATCGGGCGTATCGCAATGAATCGCGGCATGGTTTGCCTCCCGGTCGGTGATATCGAGGGACTGGCGATCCATCGCGATCATCTCATGCCCGCGATCCTTGCCCTGGCGCACGAGAGCCGCGCCAACCTGCCCTTTTGCCCCGGTGACGAGTATTTTCATTTTTTGGCTTCCAGCCCCAGCCGTTCCTGCTTGTAATCCTTGGCGACCGCCTTGACCCAGTCGAGATTGTCGAGATACCAGCCGACCGTCTTCTCCAGCCCGGTTTCAAGATCAAGCGACTGCGTCCAGCCAAGCTCATTTTCAATTTTCGTGCAATCGACGGCATAGCGGGCGTCATGGCCCGGCCGGTCGGTGACGAAGCGGATCAGGTCCTCATGCGGCGCGCGGTCCGGAAATTTCTTGTCCATGATCCGGCAGATGGCGCGCACCATCGCGATATTCGTCTGCTCCGCCCGGCCGCCGATCATATAGGTTTCGCCGATCCGCCCCTTTTTCACGACGAGTTGCAGGGCCTTCGCGTGATCCTCGACATAGAGCCAGTCGCGGATATTCTCCCCCTTGCCATAGACGGGAAGCTCCTTGCCCTGTAACGCGTTGAGAATGACAACCGGCAGCAGCTTTTCGGGGAACTGGAACGGCCCGTAATTGTTGGAGCAGTTGGTGACCAGCACCGGCAGGCCATAGGTGCGGTGCCAAGCGCGCGCAAGATGATCCGATCCCGCCTTGCTTGCCGAATAGGGGGAATTGGGATCATAGGGGCTGGTTTCGGAAAACTGCCCTTCGGGGCCGAGTTCACCATAAACCTCATCTGTCGAAACATGGAGGAAGCGGAAATCATCCTTCACCCCCCCTTCCAGCGCGCGCCAGTGCTGCAGCGCTGCATCCAGCATGACGAAAGTGCCGACGAGGTTCGTCTCGATAAAGGCTGCCGGTCCGTCAATGGAGCGGTCCACATGGCTTTCCGCCGCCAGATGATAGATGGCTGACGGATTGTATTTCCTGAAGAGATCGCCAATGGCCTCGCGATCGCAGATATCGGCCTGCACGAAATGGTAATGCGGGCTGTTGCTGACAGGAGAGAGATTTTCAAGACTGCCCGCATAGGTCAGCTTGTCGATCACCACCACATCCTCATTTGCCTGCTCGATCAGATCACGCGCGAGCGCCGATCCGATGAAGCCTGCGCCGCCTGTTACAAATACCGTCACGATGCCCCCTCAAACTCAAATAATCTGGACTGATCCTTCAATAACGGCAAAATCTTATCTTTTTCTGAAAGAACGGCAGCCTCCGCCGAAACCGGCCAGTCGATATTGAGCGCAGGGTCGTTCCAGAAGATGCCGCAATCATGCTCCGGACTGTAGAAATCATTCACCTTGTAGATAATCTCGGTGTCGGGTTCGAGCGTGCAGTAGCCATGGGCGAATCCCGCCGGAACCCAGAGTTGACGCCAGTTTTCCGCCGAAAGCTCGACCGCGATATGCTGCCCGAACGTCGGGGAGCCGACACGTATATCGACGGCAATGTCAAGCGCCGCCCCGCGTGCCACACGGACAAGCTTGCTCTGCGCTTTCGGGGCCAGTTGATAATGCAGGCCACGGAGCGTACCCGTTTCGGCGCTGAACGCGTGATTGTCCTGAACGAAGGCGATGTCGAGTCCCGCCTCCTTCATCGTGCGGGCGTTCCAGACTTCCGAAAAGAACCCCCGTTCATCGCCGAACTTGCGTGGCGTCAGTATTTTGACGCCCGGAATGGCCGTTTCTTCAACTTGCATAATTGAATTTTGTCCCGATTCTAAAACTTGGCGCTTATGAGCCCTGCGTCCCCGGCTTCCGGTTATAGAGCAGGCAGTCGTCATAGCTTACCGTATATTCTGTGCTGGCGATAGGCCCCGTATCCCTTTTAATTTCAACGTCATAGCGATAGACAGCACCGATCAGCATGGAAAGAAGATGGGTCTGTGAGGTACAAAGCGTATCAAGGTTATGCCCCTTGGCCACCCGCCCCCAGTCCGCATCGAGGCGGATGTTCTTCTTTTCAACCGGCAGCGTCAGGGTAATATCCAGCATCAGCCCGTCGGCCTTCATGCCGGTCACGCTGTGCCGGACACTGGGTTTTGCGGGCGGCTCAAACTTGATGGCGGCAAGTTGCAGTGTCCCGGTCAGCTTTTCGACCAGGCGGATATCAACGGCGTCCCCGTTCGGCCAGCGCCGCGCCATCTTGAAACGATCATCGACCGCCTTTTTGTTATAGAAGGGGCTCTCTCCGGCGATGCAATAGCCTTTCGTCAGGAATTTTCCCGAAATGCTTGTCTTCCTGGCTCCGGCAACGGCGATCATGAAATTATACCGGAATTTCTTGTCAAGGAGTAAGCGGGCCTCCCGGTTGGCGCAGGCCGCGCCCCGTAGCGTGGCGATATAGCTCTTCGTCCTGTTTTCGTCCAAGGCGTGGGCAAGCTGCTTCAGGCTCATACCCTTCAGATTATATTCATAGAGATCGACAATGACCCCGTCCCTAATATTCCGGCTTTTAAGGGTAAGGCCGTCGGGCAATCCCTCGATACGAACCCTCTCCGCCTCGGCAATATACCGTTCCGCCACCTGACGGAGTACCGGATCGTTCGGCAGGCTGTCCGTGATGCCGCCACCGGTAGTGCAGGCAGCCGGAAAAAGCGGCAGAAGCGCCGCGAGGAAAAGGCGTTTCATAATAATCATTCGCATCTTTTTATATGCACTTCTTATTATAGGATTATGTCCTCAATTGGTTAAAAAAATTGACCCGGCCCATCACATCTTCGGGAAAAGTGGTTCATTTTCGTCGCGATCTGGTGTGTAATCCAAAAAACGACCAACCCACAAGGAACCCCTCTCATGTTGAAGATTTTCTATACCCCCGGCACCGCCGCCTTTGCCTCCCATATCGCGCTGGAGGAAGCAGGCGCGGATTATGAAGCGGTCCTTGTGGACTTCAAAACCGCCGAGCAGACGAAGCCCGAATATCTCAAGATCAACCCGAAGGGGCGCGTTCCCGCCCTCGTGACCGACAAGGGAATTCTGACGGAAACCCCGGCGATCCTTTTTTACATCGCGCAAATGTATCCGGAAAAGAACCTCGCGCCGCTCGATGATCCTTACGCATTGGCCCAGATACAGTCCTTCAACGCCTATATCTGCGCCACCTTGCATGTCGCCCATGCCCATAAACAGCGGGGCAGCCGCTGGGCGAACGAGGAAAGCTCCTTCGCCGACATGCGGAGCAAGGTGACCGAGACGGTCAGCGCCAGCTTTCGCCTGATCGAGAATGAATTGTTCAAGGGCCCCTGGGTCGGCGGCGAAAACTACAGCATCGCCGATCCCTATCTCTTCACCGTGTCCCGCTGGATGGAAGGCGACGATATCGACCCCGCCGATTTCCCGAAAATCCACGACCATCGCAACCGGATGCAGGACCGCCCGGCGGTTGCGCGCGTCCTGCCGCTTCACGCCCGCTAAGGCACCCACACAACAAACGCAAAAAGCCGGAGCAGTTCCCTGCCCCGGCTTTTTTGTATCTCGCTCTCGGATCAGCGTTTGATCGGTTTGTATTTGATGCGGTGGGGTTCGGTCGCTTCCTTACCCAAACGCTTCTTCTTGTCTTCCTCATAGGCTTCGAAGTTGCCTTCGAACCATTCGACATGGCTGTCGCCTTCGTAAGCGAGGATATGGGTCGCGATCCGGTCGAGGAACCAGCGGTCATGGCTGATGACCACGGCGCAGCCCGCGAACTGCAGCAAGGCTTCCTCCAGCGCACGGAGCGTATCGACATCAAGGTCGTTCGTCGGCTCGTCGAGGAGGAGGAAGTTCGAACCGCTTTTAAGCATTTTCGCAAGGTTCACGCGGTTCCGCTCCCCGCCCGAAAGCTGGCCGACCTTCTTCTGCTGGTCCGTTCCCTTGAAGTTGAAGCCCGAGACATAGGCGCGGCTGTTGAGTTCCTTCTTGCCAAGATAAATGACCTCGTTCCCTTCCGAGATTTCCTCCCAGACCGTCTTGTTGGGATCGAGGGTATCGCGGTCCTGATCAACATAGCCGAGCTGCACTGTCGGCCCGACGCGGAAGGAGCCCGTATCGGCCTCCTCTTTCCCGGTCAGCATCTTGAAAAGCGTGGTTTTACCCGCGCCGTTCGGCCCGATCACGCCGACAATTGCGCCCGCCGGCAGCTTGAAAGTGAGATCGTCAATGAGGAGCCGGTCGCCGAAGCCTTTCGAGACATGCTCCGCCTCCACCACCAGATCGCCGAGCCGCTGTCCGGCCGGGATATAAATCTGCATGGTTTCGCCGCGCTTCTCGGCCTCCTGCCCCAGCAGTTCCTCATAGGCACTGATACGGGCCTTCGATTTCGCCTGCCGTCCGCGCGCGCCCTGGCGGATCCATTCCAGCTCCCGGTCGAGGGTCTTGCGGCGCGCATCCTCGGATTTTCCTTCCTGCGCGAGGCGTTTTTCCTTCTGCTCCAGCCAGCTCGAATAATTGCCTTCCCAGGGGATGCCATGGCCACGGTCAAGCTCCAGAATCCAGCCCGCGACGTTATCGAGGAAATAGCGGTCATGGGTGACGGCGACGACTGTGCCGGGATAATCATGCAGGAACCGCTCCAGCCAGGCGACGCTTTCCGCATCGAGATGGTTGGTCGGCTCGTCGAGGAGGAGCATGTCAGGCTGCGACAGAAGCAGACGGCAGAGCGCGACACGGCGCCGCTCACCACCCGAGAGCTTCGTGACATCGGAGTCCCCGGCGGGGCAGCGGAGCGCATCCATGGCGATCTCCACCTCGCGGTCGAGATCCCAGAGGTTCTGCGCATCGATCTGCTCCTGCAGCTCGCCCTGCTCGGTGATGAGGTCGTTCATCTCGTCATCGGTCAGTTCCTCGGCGAAGCGGGTCGAGACCTCGTTGAACTTGTCGAGCAGCGCCTTCTTCTCATGGACGCCATCCATGACATTGCCGAGCACGTCTTTGCTTGCGTCCAGCTCCGGCTCCTGCGCGAGATATCCGACTTTCACGCCATCGGCGGCCCAGGCCTCGCCCTGAAATTCCGTCTCGATCCCGGCCATGATTTTCAAAAGCGTCGATTTACCCGCGCCGTTGAGGCCCAGGACGCCGATCTTCGCCCCCGGGAAGAAGGAAAGGCGGATGTCCTTCAACACCTGCTTGCCCCCCGGATAGGTCTTCGAGAGGCCATTCATCACATAGATATACTGATAAGACGCCATAGCGACGCGCGCTCCTCACTCACAAGAATTTCCTTGCGCCCCTTTTACCGAAGCCGCCGGGATTACGCAATTGCTGTGATGGGGATGGGCTGGGAATTATTGAATATGGTAGAAAAATAAAGTAATCTTTACACGCAATGTTGAGCCATAAGGAACGTACCCTTCAAATCCTGAGAATTTGTACTCTCAATTACAAAAATAATTCAGTGAACCGGAAATCATTCAGGTCCTGTTCCTTGTTTCTTAATGTTCATACCCGGACCGGATCAATGTTGTATGGCAACGGATCGAGGTCAGGGACATTTAGAGGGGGAATCATAAATGAATCAAAAGCCGGATTTTTTAAAATTTGGAGAAGAAGCACGCCTTTTTCCAGTTCTCGCTGAAACAAGTAAGGAAA
>SBHH01000331.1 GCA_006226265.1 Alphaproteobacteria bacterium
CCGCGCACCGACATCAGGATATCGCCGGGCGTTGCCGGAGCCTTCTCCACTTGGAGGAGGACGGAGCGTCCGACCATCAGTTCGGCAAGCTGCTCCCGGTTTGTCTCTGCTGTCTTGACATGGGCGACCATCTCACCCCGACGCATGACCGAGACATTGTCGGTGATCGCCATGATCTCTCGGAGCTTGTGGGTGATGAGGATGACTGTCTTCCCTTGCGCGCGCAGGGTATCGAGAATGCGGAAGAGATGATCCGCTTCCTGTGGGGTGAGAACGCCGGTTGGCTCATCCAGGATGAGTATCTCCGCGCCCCGGTAAAGCGCCTTCAGGATCTCGACGCGCTGGCGGAGGCCGACGGGAAGGTCGCCGACGATGGCATCGACGTTTACTTCCAGCGCATAGTCCTTTTCAAGGCGCTGCAATTCCTTTCGCGCGGCCGTCATTCCGGCGCCAAGCCGGGCGCCGCCTTCGACGCCAAGGATCACATTTTCAAGAACCGTGAAAGTATCGACCAGCATGAAATGCTGATGCACCATGCCGATGCCGGCGGCGATGGAGCTTTCGGGCGTATCGATCTCGATTGGCGTGCCGCCCACCAGAATCTCGCCGCTGTCGGCTTTGTAAAAGCCGTAAACAATGCTCATCAGGGTCGATTTACCGGCCCCGTTCTCCCCGATGATCCCGTGAATGGTTCCCCGGTCCACGCGTAAGGAAATATCCTTGTTGGCGTGAACCGGGCCGAACCGCTTGTTGACGCGGCGCAATTCAAGCGCCGGTTCCTTTTCCGACATGGGCGGAACTACTTGCTCATATAATCGGTAACTTTGATCTTTCCTGCGATGATGTCCGCCTTGGCCTTGTTCATGGCCGCGATCATGTCAGGGGTCAGAACGTCTTTGTTCCACTGGTCAACGGCGAAGCCGACGCCGTCTTCTTTCAGGCCGAGAACCTGAATGCCCGGTTTCCAGGTGCCGTTTTTGGCGTCCATCAGCGTCTTGTAGACGGCGACATCAACGCGCTTCAGCATGGAGGTCAGCATGACGCCCGGATGCAAGTAGTCCTGGTTACTGTCGACACCGATAGCCAGCTTCTTGGAATCAGCCGCCGTCTGATAGACGCCGATGCCTGTGCCGCCTGCGGCCGCGAAGACAATATCCGCGCCCCGGTCAAACTGGCTTTTCGCAAGCTCGCCACCCTTGGAAGGATCGTTCCAGGCGGAGGGAGTGGTGCCGGTCATGTTTTCGATGACTTCGGCTTTCGGGTCGGCATATTTCACGCCTTCCTTGTAGCCAAGCGCGAATTTACGAATCAGCGGGATATCCATGCCGCCGACAAAGCCGACTTTGCCGGTCTTGCTGGCCATCGCCGCCGCGATCCCGACGAGGAACGAGCCTTGCTCTTCACGGAAGACGATAGACTGCACGTTCGGCAGATCGACGACCATGTCGATGATGGTGAATTTCGTGTTCGGGTTGGCCTTGGCCGCCTTTTCAACGGCATCGGCCTGGGCAAAGCCCATGGCGACGACGATGTCGGCTTTGCGCTGCGCCATTTTCTTGGCGGCCTGCTCGCGCTGGGAAACCTGCGTAACCTCGAAATCCATATAGTCGATGCCGGTTTCCTTCTTGAACTTCTCAATGCCGTTATAGGCGGCCTCGTTGAAGGACTTGTCGAATTTGCCGCCCATATCGAAGATAATCGCAGGTTTGAAATCGTCGGCCTTGGCCGGGCCACTAACCGCCATAAGGGCGGCGGCCACCAGGCCGAGGGCAATTTGTCTGATCATGTCTGTCACTCCCTAAAGATGCCTCCCCGCGCGGAAGCTGTGCCCCGACGGATGTTTCCTATCCAAATCAAAATCTGACCATATGGTCAACATTTAAAAAGTTGGCTTATCCGAAGTATAGGGTTCATTCGGCCGAGCAACCAGAATATATCCGTAAATTTGCGCGTCCTTCTAGTGATTTCCGGAAATAAATTGGCTATGGTGACGGCAGAATTCCGCCCGGCCGTCCCCTTGACGCCATAGATTAGCAAAAGGCAGCCACATCATGGCCATCGATCCGCGCTTTCCGAATCTTCACATCCTCGATCATCCGCTTATCGTTCATAAACTGAGCCATATGCGGGATAAAAAGACCTCGACCAAGACCTTCCGGCATTTGCTGAAGGAAATCGCGCTTTTGATGGGATATGAGATCACCCGACACATGCCGATGGAAACGGAGACGATTGAAACGCCGATTTGCAAGATGGAGGCGCCGGTGCTGGCCGGTAAAAAAGCGGCGATCGTGCCGATTTTGCGCGCAGGGCTCGGCATGGCGGATGGATTGTTGGAGCTGATGCCGTCGGCGCGGGCCGGGCATATCGGCATGTATCGCGACCCGGAAACCAAGCGGCCCGTTGAATACTTGCGAAAGCTGCCGTCGCCGGAAGGACGGATTTTCATCCTCGTCGATCCGATGCTGGCGACCGGCTATTCCGCTGCGGCCGGGATTGACGTGCTGCTCGATCACGGAGTGGAGCCGCAGAATATCCGCTTCATGGCGCTTGTCGCGGCGCCGGAGGGGGTACAAGTCCTTCTCGATGCGCATCCCGAGGTGAATATTTTTGTCGCCGCGCTGGATGAAAAGCTGAACGAGCACGCCTATATCGTGCCGGGCCTCGGCGATGCGGGAGATCGGCTTTACGGCACCCTATAAGCGATTTTTATAAGCTTTCGGATGTCCCGCGCCGATTTCGTCCGGGGGAATGTTGCAGATGCGAAATAATTGGTAACAAAGTGTGATTTGTCTGGACGGCTCCTGCTCAGTACATTCAGCATCGAAATAATGTACCAGTAGCGGATTTTACCGGAATGCTCGTGAACCAGAAGACATTGAGAAACAGTATTAGTTGTACCGGCGTTGGCCTGCATGGGGGCTATCTCATCAACATGTCGCTGAAACCGGCGGCTGTGGATACGGGGATTCTATTCCGGCGCACTGACGTTGCGGCGGATATCGCCGACATACCGGCGCGGCATAATACTGTTTCCGATCTTGTAATGTGCACTACCATTGAAAATGAGGCAGGCGTCAAGATTGCCACGATCGAGCATCTGATGGCGGCGCTTTCCGGCTGCGGTATTGATAACGTGATTGTCGAACTGGATGGCCCTGAAGTTCCGGTGATGGACGGCTCCTCCGCGCCTTTCGTGTTTCTCATTGAATGTGCTGATGTAGTCGAGCAGGAAGCCCCGCGCCGCTACATCCGCATCCTGAAGGATGTGACCGTGAGCGACGGCAAGGCCAGCGCAACGCTCTCGCCTGGCGACAATATCTCCGTTTCGTTCGAGATCGACTTCGATAATACGCGGATCGGTCGTCAAAACTGCAGTTTTTCGATGCGGAACGGCACCTTCAAGAAGGAACTCTGCCGTGCCCGTACGTTCGGCTTCCTTGGTGAGTTTGAAAAGTTGAAATCCCTGGGACTTGCGAAAGGTGGTTCTCTCGAAAATGCGATCGTGCTGAGTGGAGAGGATATCCTGAATGAAGAAGGTCTTCGCTATGAGGACGAGTTCGTCCGGCACAAAGCGCTGGATGCGGTCGGTGATCTGTATCTTGCCGGCGCGCCGATTATCGGCCAGTTCTACGGCCTTCGGTCCGGCCATGCGCTGAACAACAGGCTGCTGCATGCCTTGCTCGCAGATGATGAGGCTTGGTGTTACACGACCGAGGCACCGGTCCGTGTCAGCAATGTCGGCGGCGCTCATTGGCCGAGCCAGAAGGCTGCGGCGCCCGCAACAGCCTGACGCGTCCCTCGCGCAATTGCAGTAATCCAGAAGGGCGGAGAGGAAGTTTTTTGCCCTTTTTCATGGACGATTTTCGGTAAAAAAGGCACGGCAGGAAAGCCCTCGTGCCTTTTTCTAACCGCTCTTTTTGGCTGTGTCAGGCCGACTTGCGGCGGCGTTCCTTACCTGCAAGGCTTTTGATCAGACCGCTGACGGCGGACCGGACCGCAGGTTCGTCAATTTCGCCATAATTCCGGACAAGCTCGATCGTGGACCGGTTTTTTCCGCCATGTTCGAGCGGTGTGCTTGATGTGGAAGGTTCCAAATCTTCAAAGAAATAGGCGACGTCAACTTCAAGACGCTTTGCAATTTCATAGAGGCGGCCCGCACTGACACGATTCGCCCCCGTTTCGTATTTCTGAACCTGCTGGTAGGAAATATCCAGTGCCTTTGCCAGATGTTCCTGGGTCAGGCCCATCATTGTGCGTCTTTCACGAATCCGCTCGCCGACATGGTCGTCGACTCTTTTCGCGACTTTACCCATTGTTAGTGGTACCTTTCTTGAACTGTAAATTTTTTTTAATTTTTGCTCACGCAATACATGAGGGGATGCCTGAATTTCGGGAGATTTGCGCCAGCGCGCGAATTGGAGAAAACCGAAATTAAAAGCCCACCCTTATAAGTAATATAACACGCAAAGTGATAAAAAGAAAATACATAAAATACTGCAACTTCTTGATAAACTTATTT
The DNA here is from genome assembly GCA_006226265.1 of Alphaproteobacteria bacterium. Taxonomy (GTDB): domain Bacteria; phylum Pseudomonadota; class Alphaproteobacteria; order Sneathiellales; family Sneathiellaceae; genus Sneathiella. The sequence goes on from SBHH01000331.1 coordinate 4,523, forward strand.
TATCAAGGGATTTTTAAACCACCAAAATCCGGTTCATTAATAGCCGGACAGGAAATAAAAAATCTGATTTAAGAAATAGATGCGCGCCGCTTCCCAATTGATACAGGATTGGGTAAACTGCCCCGACCCACGAAGACCCGCCATCGTTCAAGAGGGACAAGGTGCAGTTATTTCCGATTAGAATTTCCGCGAAGCTTGCCGCCTTTCTGCTGCTTCCGTTCCTGCTGACCGCCTGCAGTTCGGACAAGCAGGAGGCTTATCAGGAACAGCCGGTAGAGCAGCTTTACAATACAGCGCTGGCGGAGCTGAACAGCGAGAATTATCTTCAGGCGGCGCAAGGTTTCGATGAGGTGGAGCGCCAGCATCCTTATTCGGTCTGGGCGACGAAGGCGCAGATTATGTCCGCCTTTGCCTATTACCAGAGCAATGAATATGATCAGGCGATCCTCGCGGCGGAACGGTTCATCGATCTGCACCCCGGCAACAAGGATGCGGCCTATGCCTATTATCTGGTCGCGATTTCCTATTACGAACAGATCACCGGCGTGGAAAGGGACCAGAAGGTGACCCGCCAGGCCCTCGATGCGCTGCAGAATCTCGTTCGCCGCTTTCCAAATTCCGAATATGCGCAGGATGCGAGGCTCAAGATCGACCTCACGCGCGACCATTTGGCGGGCAAGGAAATGGCGATCGGCCGCTATTATCTAAAAAACAAATATCTCGTCGGTGCGATCAACCGCTTCCGCATCGTGGTGGAGCAGTACCAGACCACAACCCATGTGCCCGAAGCGCTGGAGCGGCTGACGGAAGCCTATATGATGCTTGGCGTCAAGAGCGAGGCGCAAACCGCTGCCGCCGTGCTTGGCTACAACTTCCCGGGCAGCGAATGGTATCAGGATGCCTATGCCCTGCTCGACAAGAATTACCTGAGGCCGGAAATCGACGAGGGTTCCTGGATCGTCAAAGCCTGGAATTCGATCTTTTAGGCAGGCCCCGGGAATGCTGGAAAAGCTCTCCATTCGCAATATCGTTCTGATCGACCGGCTCGACCTTGCTTTTGAGCGGGGTCTTTGCGTGCTGACCGGAGAGACGGGCGCGGGCAAATCGATCCTTTTGGACAGTCTTGCGCTTGCCTTGGGCGTGCGGGCGGATCTGTCGCTTGTTCGCAAGGGAGAGGAAAAGGGATCTGTCACTGCGGAATTCAGCCTGCCGGACAGTCATCCTGTATTTGAGCTTCTGGAAGACATCGAGATCGCCAAGGGGGAACCCCTGATCCTTCGCCGGGTGGTCCATCGTGACGGCGGCAGCCGGGCGACGATCAACGATCAGTCAGTAAGCGCCAGCCTTATGCGAAGCGTCGGCGAGCAGCTTGTTGAAATCCATGGTCAGAATGCGGAGCGCGGGCTTCTCGATGCGAAGGGCCATCGTCTTCTTCTCGATCAATATGCCAGACTTGAAAAGCCAGTCACTGCCGTCAGTCTCCTGTATCACGACATGCGGGCCGCGCAAGAGGCGCTGGAGGCCGCAAAACGGGAAATCGAGCAGGCGCGGATCGACGAGGAATATCTCCGTCACGTGACGGCAGAGCTTGGCGAGCTCGCCCCGGTCGAGGGAGAGGAAGAACAACTCGCCGTGGAGCGTTCCAACCTCATGCATGCGGAGAAAATCGCCGAGGCGCTCCGCGATGCGGAAAAGGCGCTCACCGATAATGGCGGGATCGAGAACAAGCTTCGTACCGCGACCCGCGCGATCGAGCGGGTGGTCGAAAAGGCGGCGGGCAAGCTCGATCCGGTGCTGGAAGGGCTGGAGCGTGCGGCCATCGAAATGGCGGAGGCGCAGAACACCATCAATATGGTGGCGAACGATCTCGATATGGACCCGGCGGGCCTTGAAGCGATTGAGGAGCGATTGTTCGCCCTTCGCGCGGCGGCCCGCAAGCATAAATGCGAGGTTGCGGGGCTTCCCGCTCTCCTGAAAGCCTTCGAAGACAAACTGAAAGCGGTCGAGCAGAGCGATGTGGAGCTACAGCGCCTCGCCGAGGTCGCGAAAGCCGCGCGCGAAGCTTACATCGTTGCCGCAAAAGATCTCTCCGCAAAAAGGCTCACAAGCGGCGCGAAAATGGATGCCGCCGTCATACAGGAACTGGGACCCTTGAAGCTCGGCTCTGCGCAATTCACAACCCTCGTGCAGGAGCTGGAGGAGGAAAACTGGGGCCCTGGCGGCATCAACCGTGTCGAGTTCCTTGTCGCCACCAACCCCGGAAGTGCAGCGGGACCGCTGATCAAGATCGCGTCCGGCGGCGAGCTTTCGCGCTTCATGCTGGCGCTCAAAGTCGTGCTGGCGCAGTCGGGATCGGCGCCGACCCTTATTTTCGATGAAGTCGACCGGGGGGTTGGCGGGGCGACCGCCGACGCGGTGGGGGATCGCCTAAGGCGCCTCGCCGAAACCCTGCAGGTACTGGTCGTCACTCATTCGCCGCAGGTCGCAGCGGCAGGCGGGGCGCATTGGAATATCCGCAAAAAAGACGTGGCGGAAAATACTTTCACCTCCGTTGACCGGCTCGACCCGGCGGAGCGGCAGGAAGAGATTGCCCGTATGCTGTCGGGCGCGAAAATCACCGAAGAGGCGCGGGCGGCGGCTCAGAGCCTGATACAGGGATAACAGATGAAAGAGATCGACGGGCTTTCGGCGGAGGATGCAAAGGCCGAACATAAAGCGCTGGCCGAAGAAATCCGGACCCATGACGCGGCCTATTACCAGAAGGATGAGCCAACCGTTTCGGATGCGGAATATGATGCCCTCCGAAACCGGCTGGTGGCGCTGGAGGCGGCCTTTCCCGAACTCGCCGACGAGACGAGCCCGACGCAGAAATTGGGCGCGGCGCCCGCGCGCGGCTTTGGCAAGGTGCGCCATAAGGTGCCGATGCTCTCCCTCGACAATGCCTTCAACAGTGAGGAACTTCGTGATTTCGAAGGCCGCATCCGCCGCTTTCTGGGATTGGGCGCGGAAGAAGAGGTTGCCTTCTTCGCGGAGCCCAAAATCGATGGCCTTTCCGCCAACCTCCGTTATGAAAAGGGCCGCTTCGTGCAGGGCGCGACGCGGGGCGACGGACAGGAAGGCGAAGACATCACTGAGAACCTGAAAGGCGTGATCGACTTGCCGCTGGAGCTGAAAACCAATGGCGAAGCGCCGGAGGTTTTCGAAGTTCGGGGCGAGGTTTATATGCGCGATGAAGACTTCATGGAGTTGAACCGCCAGCAGGAAGAAAAAGGGGCGAAGATCTTCGCCAATCCGCGGAATGCGGCGGCGGGCAGTCTGCGTCAACTCGACAGCTCCATTACCGCGTCGCGCAAACTTCGCTTCTTCGCCTATGCCTGGGGGGAAGTGACGGAGGTGCCCGCCGACATCCAGTCCGGCGTGCTTGAGCAGTTCGAGGCTTGGGGTTTCTCGGTCAATGCCTTATCGAAAGTCTGCACCAATATGGAGGAGGCGATCGAGGCTTACCGCCGGATCGAGGAACTCCGCGCGAGCCTTGAATATGACATCGACGGCGTGGTCTTTAAGGTGAACCGCCTCGACTGGCAGCAGCGCCTCGGCTTTGTGAGCCGCAGTCCCCGCTGGGCCATCGCCCATAAATTCCCGGCCGAGAAAGCCTCCACCGTGATCGAGGATATCGAAATTCAGGTGGGGCGCACCGGCGCGCTCACACCGGTCGCGCGGCTTCATCCGGTGACGGTCGGCGGCGTCGTCGTCTCCAACGCGAC
>SBHH01000039.1 GCA_006226265.1 Alphaproteobacteria bacterium
TCACATAATCGACGCCGAGGCTGAAGGCCGCCTTGCCAAGCGTGTCGTGATCGACGGAACGCCAGATGGCCTTCCGGTGATGCTTCTTCGCGCGGGAAAAGAGACGCTCGATTTCCGACATTTCAAGACGGTCATGACCTGCAAGCGCGATGGCGCGAACGGGGAGATCGCGGATCGCCTCGAAATCCGACCAGGCTGGCCCAACCTCAAACGAGAATCCGAGAACCAGCGCCCGCAACGAGGTGAAAATCTGGCGGTAGCGGCTGTTGGGCACGCCAGTTCCCACCCCCTGAACATTGAGAAGGACATGCCGTTCGGTATATTTGGGAAGCGAGGCCAGAAGCCGAGCATACTTGCCACGGGTATAGGAATGGGCCAGTGTCTCGAAATGCACGGGGATCAGGAAAAGCGGCCTGCCCTCTCCTTCCTCTAAAGCTTCAATAAAGGGTCCGCATTTCTCGAGCACCAGCAAATCCATCTCGGCCCGCATCCGGGCGGATGTTTCTGCTGCTGCCTCCAAAAGTTCCGCAACCTCCTCGCCGTCGTCGGATTTATGAACGCAGACCACCTCGTTTATCGAGACAAGACCCTTGCGATGATTGATAAGCGGACGGTAGCGGACGGCAAGCTCGGTCCGTCGCTCCTCAAATTCCTCAACCTCGCGCGCCCGGGAGCGGATGATGGCCGCCTGGAAGCAACTTACCAGATCTTCAAGGCTTTTAATCCTGTCAAGATCTTCGAAATCACCGATTTCCAACATGGCCGCCTGAACCGAGATCAACTCTCCGCCCGGCAATTCTCCAAACAGCTTGTTGACAAGATCGGCGGCGATCTCCTTCGATTTCCGGATGGCCTCAGCGCGCGTGACGCCAGCAAAAAGAAGCGCGAAATGCCCGTCATCGAGGGGGACAAAGACATCGTGGCGGCCGAGCTTGCGGCTCAAGTAATTTTCGGCAATGACCATGACATTTTCACGAATTTCGCCCCATTGCTCGGCATATTGCGCCCGCACCTCGTCGAGGCCGATGATCTGGATGCTGCCGGTAATGAGATTCTGAAGGGCCTCTTCGTAGGTCTTGCCATAGGGGCGGAGGAAATTGACAGATTCGCCAATCTCGTAATGGTGCACAACGCCACCCTTGGCAATGAAGCCGCCGCCTGCAGACGCAGTTTCCGATCCCTGATTGAAGTAATCCGGGCTGATCCGCGCTTTATGATCTGCCTCTTTTGACATTCCCGCTTTTCCGCAAAAAGTTCTGCTCAACAAACGGCCGGGGCCACTCGGTCAATTATGACCAGTTATGCGTATATAAAGTGTTAATAACTTGTCTTTCGGGGTAAAATCGGCAACCGGAATTCTGCCGCAAATCCCGCCCTTGCGGGAGCGTCTCCGCGCCGCTAGATTGCCGGGAGAGATAAAGTCCGTCACGGCATCAGCTATGGAAGCGGAGATGAGCGAACCTCAGCATATTCTGGATACCAAGGGCCTCAGCTGTCCCTTGCCGGTCCTGAAGGCGAAAAAGGCTTTCAAATCGATGGCCGAAGGGGAATGCCTGACGGTTTTCGCGACCGATCCGGCTTCCGCTATCGACTTCAGACATTTATGTAATGTCACCGGCTATATACTTGAAAAATATAATGAACAGGATGGCGTATTCGAATATGTCATCCGCAAGACGGCGGCACAATAGGAAGCTTCAACCCTAACGCCCTTCATCCCCGAAGAGATCGCCATCCTTCTGCGCAAGATGGCCCTTCTTGTGATCGGCGGGCGGCATATAGGGATCGGGCATATCCGCGCCCTCCCCGCGATAGACGGAGACGGAAGGGAAAGCGAAGCCGGTGCCCGCATTCTCGACGATCCGCTTGATCGCGTAGGCGAAATCCTGCTTGATCTGCAGCCAGTCGCCCCAGACAGTCGTATTGGTGAAACAATAGATCATGATGTCGATGCTGCTGTTATTGAAGCTGTCGGTGACGACGAACATGGTCGCCTCTTCCGGCTGGGCGAAATCGGCATTGCCGATCAGATAATCGCGGATTTCCTCGGTAATCTGCTGCAGCTGCTTGACGGAGGTGGAATATTCCACGCCGATTTTCCAGAAAATACGCCGATGCGTCATCTCGGAGAAATTGGTCACGGCCTTGTCGGCAAAGACGGAATTCGGCACGATGGTGGGGGCGCGGTCAAACCTTCGGATCATGGTGGAGCGAAAGCCGATCTTCTCCACCGTCCCCTCGACAATACCATCCACCAGCACCCAGTCGCCAACGACGAAGCGTTTCTCCGCCAAAATGAGAAAGCCGCTGATCAGGTTCTTGAAAAGGTCCTGTGCGCCCAGCGCCACGGCAACACCGACAATGCCGAGTCCCGCGATAATCGGCCCGACCTCAATCCCCCAGAGTTGCAGGACAGTTGCGATGCCAAGGCCGATGATGAGCCCTTTCGTCACCTTCACAAGGAACGCGACCATCTCGGTCGAGAAAAGCTCTTCAAGTTTACCAAGCAGGAAAGTAAGCGGATCGATGGCGCAATAGAAAGCCCAGAAAAGGTTGAAGACGATGAGGGAGCGGACCAGCCGCCCGCTCGCGTAGGAGAGCCGTTCCTCCTGCATGAAGCCCGGAATTTCAAGCGCGAGATAGATGCCGACGACCACGGGGATAAAGCGGATCGGACCTTTCAGCGCCTCGATCATCTGGTCATCGATATCGCTTTTCGACCGCTCCGCCACCGCGATGATGCGGTTCACGACAATGCGCGTGAACAGATCGCGAATGGTAAGCGCGATGACGAGAATGAGCAGCGCGGTGATGATCGATCCGAAATCGATGCCCATGTAGCCGCTATGCCAGACATCGCGGACAATATCCCAAAAATCCAGTATCTCTTTTGTCATGCCATCCAGATATTCCGTTGTCTCCGCCCTTCAATAGCCGGGACGGGCCGGAAAATCAAACCTTGCCGGTCATAACGTCGAGCATCAGATCGACATCCGCCTCGCGCGTATCCCAGGAAGTAACGAGCCGCATGACATCGGGCTGCGCCTCCGACGGCGGATAATAGACGATATCGGTCTTCGCAAGCCGGGCGATAACCTCTTGCGACAGGCGAGCGAAGAGGATATTGGCCTCCGGCCTATAAAGAAGCGACGCACCCTCGATTTTGTTAATGCCTTCCGCAAGGCGCGCCGCGGCAGCATTGGCTTTCCGCGCGGTTGTGAGCCAGAGATCGTTCGCTAGGTATGCATCGAGCTGGGCGGATAAATACCGCATTTTGGAGAAAAGATGCGCGCCCCGTTTCCGCCGGAACTCAAATTCCCTCGCCTTTTCCAAATCAAAGAAGACAACCGCCTCCACCGCCATTGCGCCGTTTTTGGTCGCGCCGAAGGAAAGCACATCGACGCCCGCCTTCCAGGTGATCTCGGCGGGCGCGGCATTAAGGCTCGCAACCGCATTCGCAAAACGCGCGCCGTCCATATGAAGGGAGAGACCGAATTCCTTCGCAACCTCGCCGATCGCGGAAATCTCGTCTGCCCGATAGAGGGTGCCGCATTCGCTCGCCTGCGTGATGCTGATGGCGGCGGGCTGCGCATGATGCGGCACGCCCTGTCCCGCATGGCGGATTTTGGTCCGGAGCGCCCCGGCGGAGAGCTTGCCCATTTCCCCTTCCATCAGCGCGAGTTTGGCGCCGCCCGTGTAAAATTCCGGCGCGCCGCATTCATCCTCCTCGATATGCGCGAGGCGATGGCAATAGACCACACCGAAAGGCGGCGTGAGAACAGAGAGCCCGAGAACATTGGCGGAGGTGCCCGTCGCGACCGGAAAGGCCTTCAAGTCGCATTCGAAAATCTCTTTGAGTTTCGCTTCCACTTTCATCGTCAGCGGATCATTGCCATAGGCACGGGCCGGTCCCGAATTCGCGCGGGCCAAAGCCTCCATAATCTCAGGAAGGACCGGGGCGGCATTATCGCTTGCGAAATTGAGACGGGAGGTATCGGGCATGGGAAATTCTTCTTCTAACTATCTGATATATTTAAGGAAACAGGATCGAACCCAGCGCCATTTTTGCGCGGCTTGAAGGCGGCAAGATGGCGCATCCCGGATCTGTCTACGGCGGCGATCAGCCAGAAAAGATCAGGCTCCATCACTGCATCGGCATCGCTTGCCGAAGGGGCGGCGGGACCTTCCGGATGAGAATGGAAAATGCCGATCAGTTCTTCGGGCTTCTCCATCAGCTCCTTTTCAAGGCGAAGCCGCGCGGCGGGGTCCACTTCAAACGCGCGCGCAGGGTTATCCGCGATATTGGCGGTAAGAACGCTGCGTGTCACGCGGCGCGCATCATCGGATCCTGCCCCGACGAGAAGGGCGCAAGCCTCCTCCGGCCAGCAATCGCGGGCATGGGCGCTGAGCTTCGCCTTCTCAATGGTCGGCAGGATCAGCTTCATTGCTGGATGCCGTTCTTTTCAAGATTGATGCTGCCAAGCACCCGCCCGTCGGAAAGATCGATGACGAGGACAAGCCGCGCCGCGCCTTCGGTGCCAAGGGTGAGGAAAAGCCGGTCCGATGACGCCGTCATATCGATGACATCCATATCGTCCGGCACCGGCAGGCGGATATCGCCAAAGCGCGGCAGCTTCGTTGCAGCATCGGATTTCAGGACCGGCGGCGCCGCCATTGCCTCCGTCGTTGCCGTCTTGCCGTCCTTTTCCACGCTTCCGGTTGCCGTCAGGCGCTGAAATATGGTAACGGCTATGACGGCCGTGAAAATGACAATCAGGACGCCGAGGATCCCGACGATCCATTTAAGGAGGGTGATGTTCGGCCCCGGCTGTTCCGTTTGTTTTGACATTTGACCGTCCTTAAAAAAACAACTGTTCGGTCCAATTGTATGCCATCACTTTCGCCTTCACATCAAGTTGAAGTTTCGGATGCCGAAGACGGCATGCGGATCGACAAGCTGCTCGCGGACGCCCTTCCCGATGTCTCGCGAAGCCGGATCAAGCCGCTGATCAAGGAGGGGATGGTGCTGCTGGCCGGCACCGAAATCACTGATCCTTCCAGAAAAGTGCGGATCGGCGAGACTTACACCATCACGCTCCCCGATGCGGTGGAACCGGACCCGGAGCCCGAAAACATCCCGCTTGATGTCGTTTTTGAGGACGAGCATCTCATCATCGTCAACAAGCCCGCCGGAATGGTGGTGCATCCGGCGGCGGGGAACTGGTCCGGCACGCTGGTGAATGCCCTCCTCCATCATTGCCGGGACAGCCTGTCCGGCATCGGCGGGGTGCGCCGCCCCGGCATCGTCCATCGCATCGACAAGGATACGAGCGGGCTGATGGTTGCCGCGAAAAGCGACATCGCGCATCAGGGGCTTTCGAAACTCTTCGCCGCCCATGATATCGAGCGGCGCTACAAGGCCGTTGTCTGGGGCCGGGTCTATCCGCCCGAGGGCGTGGTGGATGAAAATATCGGCCGCGATCCGCATAACCGCAAGCGCATGGCAACTCGCGGGGGAGAGAGTGGCAAAACCGCCCTCACCCGCTACAGCCTTATCGAGAATTTTGCCGATATCGCGGCTCTTGTCGCGTGCGAGCTCGAAACCGGGCGCACCCATCAGATCCGCGTCCATATGGCGCATATCGGCCATCCGCTGGTGGGCGATCCCCTCTATACCCGGCCCAAGCTGAGCCGGACGAAAAGCCTTCCCGAAACCTTCCGCGAGGTGATCCGAAATTTCCGGCGTCAGGCGCTGCATGCCGAAATGCTGGGATTTGTGCATCCCGTCACAGACAAACGCTTGAATTTCGAGGTAGATTTCCCATCTGATATAGTGAACCTGATTACCGCGTTGAGGGGTTGAATCCCGATAACAAAATGGCGTTGGTTCACGAGGAATCAGGGAATTACGGGCCTTTGTTTCGTGCGTCACGGCGGCGGATCACGGGTGCCGATGAAAGAGAGGGATAAAAAGTCATGACGAGTACGACATCATCCTTGCCAGTTCTGACACCGGAAGGCGGTCTTTCCCGTTACCTTCAGGAAATCCGCAAGTTCCCGATGCTGGAACCGGATGAAGAATATATGCTGGCCAAAGCCTGGAAAGACCACGGCGATACCGAGGCGGCCCATAAAATGGTGACGAGCCATCTCCGGCTGGTCGCGAAAATCGCGATGGGCTATCGCGGGTACGGTTTGCCCGTGGCCGAGCTGATCTCGGAAGGCAATGTCGGCATGATGCAGGCGGTCAAACGGTTCGAGCCTGAAAAAGGTTTCCGCCTGTCGACCTATGCCATGTGGTGGATCCGCGCGGCCATTCAGGAATATATCCTGCGCACCTGGTCGCTCGTGAAAATGGGTACGACCGCCGCGCAGAAGAAGCTCTTTTTCAACCTTCGCAAAATCAAGGGCCAGATCGAGGCCATTGATGAAGGCGACATGACGGCGGAGCAGGTCAAAACCATCTCCAAGAAGCTGGATGTGTCGGAAGAGGAAGTGATCAATATGAACCGCCGCCTGACGGCGCCGGATCACAGCCTCAATGCCCCGATGCGTGCCGACAGCGAAGGCGAATGGATGGACTGGCTGGAGGATGAAAGCCCCGACCAGGAAACCGTTTTCGCCGAGAGCCAGGAGCTCAAGAACCGCCGCGCCATGCTGACGAAGGCCATGGACTGCCTGAACGAGCGGGAGCGGCATATCCTGACCGAGCGGCGCCTGAAGGACGAGCCGCAGACGCTGGAGGATTTGAGCCAGCATTACAACATCAGCCGCGAACGGGTGCGGCAGATCGAGGTCCGCGCGTTCGAAAAGCTGCAACGCGCCATGAAATCAAAGGTTATGGAGGAACGGCTGGGTTAAGCCTCCCGACCCGGCCGTTCGCGTACCCGGCGCCGCCCTTCCCCGGGGCGGCGTCTTTATTTTGGGGAATGGCGTCTAGCGGGAGAAACCGCCGACTCTCTCCATGACAACAGGCTGCATCGCCGAAATCGTGTTCACGACAGTTTCCGTCGGATCACCGTAGAGGGTGAAGCTTTTGGGAATGAGAACGCCCATGAAGCGTTTTGCGAACTTGGTGCCGAAATTCTTCATATGGGTAAGGGTCGCGTCGGAATCCGCATATCTTTCAAATATATGGCAGCTTTTCTTGTCCGCGCTTACCGACCATTCGTAATTAAGCGCGCCCGGCTCATCCGCCTTGGTCGCCGCCACCATTTCCGTCATCAGATCGATGAAATTATCATATTCGCCCGGCTTGATTTCGACCGCCAGGATCCAGTAGACATGCCCGCTCATTGCGCTCCCTTTTCATTCTTGTTTTGTCATGGAGAGGTGAGTATGCGAAAAAGCGACTTTTCGCGCCAGCGCTATTTTCTGGCCTTAACCCGTTGCGCAGGCTCCAGATATTCGCCGATATCGGCCGCAAACTGTCCGCCCCATTCCTCAATCAGCTTCTGGCGCTGCCCTTTCAGGCGGCTAATGACAGCCTTGGCCTGAAGATCATAGAGTGCATAGACGCAGATCGGCACCGCCCAATCGAGAAACATGGCAAGTCCGGCGCCGCCGAACATAGTAAGCCACATATAAACATCGGACAGGATCGCAAAGGCGTTCTGGAAGTTCTGTCCCCGTTCCCACAAAAGGCCGACGACCGGGATGACACCTGCAAGGTTGAAAGCGATCATGGAGGCAAGACTGCTTCCCCTGTTGGTCTGCAGAACCAACGCCACAATGCTCGGGATCATACCCGCCAGCAACACCAGCATCGACGGCGGATAGAAAACAAGCCCGACCGCGATGAAAATCATCACCGGAATGGCCGTCGCGCCGATCCTGGAGCCCGCCGCGCCTTCTTTTCCGTTCTTCTTGTCTTTCGCCATCCTGTTATCCCGCAAAGTAAAGGGCAGATAGAACCATGCTTGCCAGCAGGGCTGTTATCGACAGCACAGAGGTGACCCAGCTACCGTATTTTTCCGCGGCAATCCTCCGTGCCTGTTCCGCCGCCTCGATCTGCCGTGCCTGCCGCTCTGACTGAACCGCGTCTTTAAGCGCCCGTCCATATTCTTTCTCGTCGATCCGGACCTGCCGCTCAATATCCGTGGCGATGAGAATGGTTTCCAGCATCGCGGACTTTTTCGCCTCCTGAAACCGCTTTTCGATCACCTCCCGACGAAGGCGGGAACGAATCTTGCCGAGGAGCGGTTTCAACTGCTGTTCAACCCAGAGGCAAAGTCCTGGCATTGGCTTGCCATAATAGCGCTGCA